>CALUXY010000031.1 GCA_944324855.1 Candidatus Gastranaerophilales bacterium
TGTATAAACCAGGTCGGACTAAGTCTCTGTCCCTTTTTTCTATATTAAAAAAGAAAAAATCGCTAAGCAAGGTTGGGTGAAACCCAACAAATAAATTGAATGCGTATTTTTATAATAAAATATCTATAATGAATTATAAAAGATTATTTGTTCCAAACTCAATTATTTTTATTACATTCGTAACCAGTAAAAGACGGGAAATTTTAACAAGCAATATTGGAATTTTACGACAATCTTTTATTGAAGCAAAAAATAAATATGATTTTAAAATTATTGCAATATGTGTATTAAAAAATCATGTTCATCTGCTGATTAAGCCTGATAATATTAATGAATATCCTTTGATTATAAAAGATATAAAAATATATTTTTCTAAAAATATTGATATCGCAGCAATCAAAGATTACTATGTATCAAAAAGTCGAATAACAAAAGGTGAAAAAGATATATGGCAACGCCGATATTGGGAACATACAATTGTTAATCAGGAAGATTTATATAAACATATAGATTATATACATTACAACCCGATGAAACATTATAAAATTGCCCCAAAAGATTGGCAGTATTCCTCGTTTAAAAAATTTGCCCAAAATGGATATTATGAATTAGACTGGTGCAATTTTGATGATAAATATAAAATTAATGAATTAGACTATGAATAATGACCTGTTGGGTTTCACCCAACCTACTCCTTACTTTTTAGTAAGTATTATACAAAAAAGCTTAGTAGGTTTTGGTAATCTTTGATTACCGAAACATTTTTGTTGCGGTAAATTAAAATTTACCACAACCTACGGACTAATAAAGTCCGATTGGGGGCATTTATAAATACTACATCAAGGAACTTCCGACCGCTATAATTTAGTATTGTTAGGCAAGTATACCCAAACGACCTTTAATAATTTAAATCCGAATCGGACTGTAAAAGAACACATGGTTTGATTATTTGTTCTACATGGTTTGATTTTTTTCAAATTGTGGTTGTATCAAAATAAATTATTTTATTTTTTGCCATATTAAAGGGAGTTTTAAAGTGTTATTACCTAAGCCTGGAATCAAAAATTCAAATAGAGGTTTGAATCTGTCGTTTTTCTTTAATGCTTCAATAACCGGATGGGTTTTCATAAATCTGATATTTCTTGCATCATCGACTAATACGGTGTCTTCTAATGGAATAGTTCTATCTGCAATATAAAGATGTTCTTGTAAATGATTTCCAAGTATGAATATACCATTCATTTCTAGCTTGTTATATATTTTATCAATAAGTTCATGTATTATTTTTCGTTTATTTGTTTCTAGGTTAGGTCTGTCTCCATGTTTAAATACTCCGCTTAAATTGTTATCTGTCAGCTGATAAATTGCATTTCTGAAAAATATGGCACCTGCTTTTTGATGATTATTAAATGCTTCTATATCTTTAATATCTTCCTTAATAAAGCTAACATTTTTCTTAAAAGATTCTTTGGGAATGAAATATCTTTGCGGATAAAGATCAATATTATCAAATCGTATTGTATAAATAGGATCAGAAAGATTGTTAATAGGAAATGAAGGTTTTGTTTCCAGAAAATTTTTATGAAAAATTCGACACAGGAACTGTTTATTTTCTTCAGCATTAAGATTTAGTAAAAATCCGTCGTCTGCCAGAGGATGTATGGCATAAATACCTTTATGAGCAAAATCTATAGCTTTACTGCTTTTATCTAAAGAATAAATATTATATTTGAAGTGCTTGTCTAATAGTGTGTTAATAGATAGAGCTTCTTCTCCGTTAGAACCAGCATACACTAAGATATTCGTTCCTTTCGGGAATTCCTTCTCTATAATCTTAACAGCCTTTTGTAAGACTTCTGAATCATGATAAAAATTCGTACTGATTGAATTTCCTGTATTATTATCAATCATATTATAACTTTTAAAATTTATATTAGAATGCGAATGCATAGCTGAATTAATTTTCATATTTATAAAAAAACAAAACAAAACTTTTTTTGCGTATAAATCTTACTAACACAATATTATAACTTACAACTAAAAATCCAAATGTCCTTGCCGAAAATAATCAAACCATTCGTACAAGTTCAAATATGTCCTAAACTTCCGCCACATAAGGGTTACAACCAAAAGTCGAGGGGGTGGACTTCAACGGACACTTCGTGGACTTTTCAAGTAATTTGGTTTGATTATTTTCGGACACTTCCGGCAGGTTGAAACCTAAACACAAAGCCACTGTAAGGGGTAAAATCATTTTAACCGTACAGGATTGAAATGTCAGATTTAATACACACAGAATGCACATAGTAGATAATATTAAAAGCCCGAAACCTTTATGGCTCGGGCTTTTTAAATGGAGGAGGAGGTGGGATTCGAACCCACGGTACGCGTGAACGTACGACAGTTTTCAAGACTGCTCCAATCAACCGCTCTGGCACTCCTCCAGACAAATTGAATTGTAACAGAACTTATTTTATCTAAAAAAAAATCAAATGTAAAGAGGGATAAAAAAGAATTAATGAAGAAAAATCTAAAATATAACATCTACTCACTCCTCACAAGTCACTACTTACCAGTCTAATTATTTCGCCAATTTTTAAACACCCATTCCCCGCCTCTTGACATATCAATCCATTACATAGACAATAAAATAAGACTAGAGGGAGTAACTATGACTAAACAAACATTCTTACATGACAAACATATTGCACTTAATGCCAAAATGGTTGATTTTGCCGGCTGGCACATGCCGGTACAGTATTCTTCAATTATTGAAGAACATAAAACCGTACGCGAAAATGTAGGTCTGTTTGATGTTTCTCACATGGGCGAATTGATTGTTTACGGCGATGATGCCTGCCCATACCTTAATAAACTAGTTCCGCAGGATATTACAAAACTGGTTGACAGAAAAGCCGTCTACTGCCAGCTAACAAACAAACAAGGCGGAATAATTGATGATTTAATTATTTATAAACTTGAAGATAAAAAATATCTTGTTATTGCCAATGCAGCAAGAATTGATGAAGACTTAAACTGGATGGTAAGAAACCAAAGAGGGTTTAATGTAAATATCATAAATGAATCTCACAATTATTCACTTCTTGCAGTTCAAGGACCTAAAGCAAAAGATTTGATGGCTAAAATGGGGATAGAAAATCTCCCGACGTTTTTCACAATCAAACGTGCAGAACTCTGCAACGTAAACCTTTGGATTTCCCGTACGGGTTATACCGGAGAAGACGGGGTTGAAATTCTTGTTAAAAATGAGTTTTCTGAACTTCTATGGGACAAAATTCTTGAATACGGAAAAGAATTTGATATAAAACCAATAGGGCTTGGAGCAAGAGATACTTTAAGATTGGAAGCAGCACTACATCTATACGGCAACGATTTAGACGAAAATACAACGCCGGTTGAAGCAGGGCTCTCCTGGTCTATTCCGAAAAATAAACTTGATGACTATAACGGCAGAACAGTAATTGAAAACCAATTAACAAATGGTGCGCCGAAAAAATTAATAGGAATTGTTATGCTTGACAGAGGTATTGCACGACACGAATATGACGTGTATTATAATAATGAAAAAGTTGGAACTGTTACAAGCGGCGGGATATCACCAGTCAGAAATGAAAATATTGCATTAGCCTATGTAAAATCACTACCTGAAATTACAATTGACTCAATTGTTCAAGTTGATATAAGAGGCAAAATGCACAATGCCAAAGTGGTAAAAAAACCATTTGTAAAAAAGAATAATAAAGGTTAATATAAATTATATAAAGGAGAATATGAATGAGCGAAAATATGTTATGCAGCAAAACTCACGAATATCTACAAGGTGAAAACGGTAAATATACTGTCGGCTTAACAGATTATGCCGTAGAACAACTCGGAGATGTTGTTTTTGTTGAATTACCGGAAGTTGGTGCAGAATTCAAAAAGAATGAAGTTTTTGCAACAGTTGAATCTGTAAAAGCCGCATCAGAAATTTATATGCCAATATCAGGGACTGTGACCGAAGTAAATGAAGATATCGTTACAACACCTGAATTATTAAACGAAGATCCTCATGAAAAAGGATGGTTAATAAAAATTGAATCTTCTGCAGATGATACTGAGTTTGCAGATTTAATGGACTACACAGATTATAGAGAAGAACTTGTATAATGAATAATTTTATTGCACATAGTGAAGAAGAAAGACAGGAAATGTTAAATAACATATCCTGTTCTTCGGTTGATGATTTATTTAAACATATTCCGGTTATGCTGGAAGAATTCAAAATGGATAATCCGTTATCAGAAATGGAAACAACAAAAAGAATAAAATCAATGGCTAAAAAGAATAACGTTGATTATGTTTCATTTTTAGGCGGCGGAGTATACAACAAATTCATTCCGGCAGCAATCTCTCAAGTTGCACAAAGGTTTGAATTCTTGACCGCATATACTCCTTATCAGCCTGAAATATCTCAAGGTACATTACAGATTATGTACGAATTTCAATCAATGATATGCAGACTGACAGGCATGGACGTATCAAACGCTTCTGTTTACGATGCGGCAACTGCTTGTGCGGAAGCTCTTTCTATGGCAGTAAGAATAAACAAAAAACACAAAGTACTGGTATCCGACAAACTCAATCCTGAATATAAACAGGTTATAAAAACCTATATGTGGGCAGCAAATATACAACTGGATTGGTTTGAAACATTACCTAAAGATGTTCAGGAGTATTCGGCAGTTCTTGTTCAAAACCCTGATTTCTATGGTGAAATAACCTCTTTACCTGAAGTCGATACATTATTGATTGTATGTACAAGACTATCAGCACTTTCGATTATCAAACCACCTGTCGAAGCGGATATTGTTGTCGGTGATATTCAAGAATTGGGTATCCCGATGAATTGCGGTGGTCCGCATGCCGGTTTCCTTGCCTGCAAAAATAAATACGTAAGACAACTTCCGGGCAGAATTGCAGGCAGAACTCTTGATGCGGACGGCAATCAGGCTTTCACACTTACACTACAAACTCGTGAACAACATATCAGACGAGAAAAAGCAACAAGTAATATTTGTTCTAATCAGGCTCTTATTGCTCTATGTTCGACCTTATATTTATCACTTGTCGGAGAAAAAGGGTTCAAACAAACAGGTGTTTTGTCTTGTAATCTTGCACACAAACTATCAAATAAACTTGACAAAATCGGAATTAAAACTCTTAATAAAGAGTTTTACAGTGAGTTTACCGTCGAAACGGCTAATAGTGATGAATTTTTATTACAACTCAAAAAACAAAATATCATAGGCGGATTGAAAATTGATAATAAAAAAGTTTTGGTATCAGTAACAGAAATGAATACAGAAGAAGAAATTGATTCTTATATTCAAGCTCTAATGTAAGTAATTGTTTTATCTCCGTATTCTTTTTGCTTTATTATATTTTCAATATCAAATTTTAATACCGAAGGATGCTCAAGAATTATTATTTCCGCTTTGTTTTGGAGTTTTTCCAACGTTTCTTCATATATCCTTGCGGCATAAGGCGGATCAACATAAGCAACATTATATTTTGAATCTAATTTAGGTAATATATTTAAGGCATTACCTAAAATTAAATCAGGTTTTAGTTTTAGAGTTTCATAATTCTTTCTTATAATTTGTGCAGCCTTTTTATTCTGTTCAATGACAGTAACTTTAGAAAAACCTCTTGATAAAGCTTCCAGTCCCATAATTCCGGAACCACCGAATACATCAAGAAATGACATTGACTCAAAGTCACCTAATAATGAATATAAGCAATTAAAAATACTCATACGAACTTTCGACAAAGTAGGTCTTGTTATTTTTTCATCTGGAGTTAGGATTTTTCTTCCTTTAAATTGTCCGCCGGATATATTCATACTTATAATATATTACAAAAAATGCAGGTTTTAAAACCTGCATTTTATTTGTCGTTAATCCTCTAAAGGAACAGTGATAACGTATCTGTCGTGAACTTTTCGTTTAGTCATCTTCTCTAAATTGGCATCTTCATCAAGTGAGTAAGTTTGAGAAAAACTTGTAAATGTTTCGGAGTGTTTTTTATCAACAGTCGCCTCACCTGAAATAGTAATTGATGAATCTCCCGTCACAACTTTTATGTTATCAGGGTTGCCGCCAAAGGGCTTAAGGTCAATAATAAATTTGTATTCATCCGGTGTTCTGAAAAAGTTAACGGTATTATGATGGTGTTTCATCATTTTATGTCCGAAATGTTTTTTCATCGGATAAGGTGGAATTTCGCGGACAAACATCAAATCTTTGTCCATTTTTTCAAATTGTCTGTCCATTCTGTGCATCGCAACCATCGGATTCATCATTCTGCTTACTGCTAAATCCGTTACAAAATAAACCGCTAAAAATGCACCAATCAGCGTTGCGATAAACAGCCCTAAGTATTTGAAAAAACAATGTTTCTTTTCGTGTTCTTCAATCATTGGAGCTCTCCTTTCTATTGTTCATATACATTCTATTAAACTTTTAACTGAATGTACAATTCTCCAATAGAGGGATTTATTTAGATTGATTAAACATTGCTAATGCCATTGGGCTTAGTTCTAAAATGTATGCAGGATCGCCGGTTTCTGCTACTTTAACTGCAGCTTCTTCCACTTCATCTACAACAGATGACAGCATTTCCATTTGCATTAGTTGAATTTTACTTGATGCTTCCGCACCTAATACACTTGCAATATCCATATTTTAATATCCTGGGTAATGTATTTCCTGTATATATTTATTATAACATGTGTTTATTCTTTTGTTAAGTGTATAAAAGTAAATTTTTATTACGCAATAAAAATTTGAGCTTAAAACTATGATAAAATAGACATTATGGTTGATTTTGCAAAATTAAGAGGGAACATTTTCGGCGGTATAACAGCGGGAGTTATTGCACTTCCTCTATCACTTGCATTTGGGGTTTCAAGCGGACTTGGTGCAATGGCAGGGTTATACGGTGCGATATTTTTGAGTCTTTTTGCCTCAATATTCGGCGGGACTCCAACACAAATATCCGGCCCTACTGGACCTATGACTGTTGTAATTGCATCAATGCTTGTTACACACCCTGGAGATTTTAAACTTATTTTTGCAACAATATTTCTGGCGGGATTGTTTCAGCTTATATTCGGGTTTGCCAAAATCGGCGGAATAATAAAGTACGTTCCGTATCCTGTTATTTCAGGTTTTATGAGCGGAATCGGGGCTATTATTATTCTTTTACAATTAAATCCAATATTTGGACTGAACTTTAACGGAACACCTTTTGAGTCATTAATATATTTTGTAAAACATATTTCAATGATGAGCCATAGCAGTCTGGCTCTTGGATTATTAACTCTTTGTATAATATTTTTGACACCTAAAAAGATATCCCAAATAGTTCCATCATCTTTGCTTGCACTCATTTTAGTTACAATATTCAGTGTCATAAATAATTTTAATGTACCGACAATTGGTGAAATTCCCCGTGCATTTCCATCAATTCAATTGGGAATGATATCTTTTGAGGATTTACAACTAATACTTCCGCTTGCTTTGACTCTTGGTATTCTGGGTTCAATTGACTCTTTACTCACATCACTTGTTGCGGATTCATTGACTAAAACCAAACATAACTCTAATAAGGAACTAATCGGACAAGGTATCGGAAATATTGCAGCTTCAATCTTTGGCGGATTAGCCGGTGCCGGTGCGACAATGAGAACAGTTGTAAATATTAAAGCGGGCGGGACTTCTCGTTTATCAGGAGTGATTCAGGCATTATTCTTGGTTGGGGTAATTTTATTCTTTGCACCTTTTGCATCCAAAATTCCTTTAGCTGTATTAGCGGGAATACTTGTAAAAGTCGGGATAGATATAATTGATTATAAGTTCTTAAATGTTATAAAAGTTGCCCCGCGGCGTGATATTTTAGTCATGGTAACAGTATTTTTAATAACGGTTCTTGATGATTTGATATTTGCAGTCGGAGTTGGAATTGTGCTGTCATCGCTGCTGCTTGCTTACAAACTGTCGCAGCAAATGGAGATGGAAATTTCTAAACCTGATGAGAATTTTATAGAAGAAGATAAGAATAAGGATTTGATAATTGCACATATCAGGGGTGTAATGTTTTTTGGTACAGCATCTTTACTAATTTCTAAAATGGAAAGTCTTTTACACTACAAAAACGTTATTATTAACTGTGAATCCATAAAAAGTATGGATATTTCCGCGATGTTTGCATTAGAAGAAATGATTGCAGGCTTAAAGGAACAAGGAGTCGAAATTGTACTTGTACTTTCAAACAGGAAATTAAAAGACAGATTATTTGAGTCAGGTTTAAACAAATTGCTTCCTGAATCCCAAATTGTTTCAAGCCTTGATAAAGCAATCGGATTAATCAGAAATTAATTTCTTTAGAAATTAATTTCAAATCCTCAAGCATTAATGCTCTCGGCTTTCCTTCTTCCAGTGAATGATTTCTTAAAAGATACGAAGGATGAAAAATTGCCATAGCCTTATACTTATCGCCATTGACCTCTACTTCCAGCCATTTACCGCGGATTTTTGAGATTTGAATTTTTTCTTTGTAAAAAGATTGAAGTGCTGTTGCACCGCAAAAAATTAAAACCTTCGGATTAACTATACTTATCTGCTCGTACAAATATTTTGCGCACTCATCTTTTTCTACATTTGACGGAACTCTGTTTTTTGGAGGTCGGCATTTGACCGTATTTATTATGTATAAATCATTTTCGCGGTTTATTCCTGCTTTTTCAAGAAACTCATTCAATAGTTTACCGGCTCTGCCGACAAAAGGAGTTCCTGTTAAATCCTCATTTTCGCCCGGAGCTTCTCCGATTAAAATTGCTCTGGCAGTATCAGGGTTGCCGTCAGAAAATACAATGTTATTGCGAGTATTCGCAAGCTCACATTTTTTACAATTCAGGCATAATTTTTTTATTTCTTCTAACTTATCTTTTTTAGTCATAATTTATGGATGTAACACAGCAACTACAAATTTTTCGGTAAAGTACTTGTTTGCACATTCCTGCACTTGTTCAGAGGTTACTGCTTTTACTTTTTCAAGAATTTTTTCTCTAAAATCAAATCCTAAATTCATGATACCGTAATATGCAAGAGCCGTTGCTTGCTGCATATTCGTTTCGGATATGAATTGCTGTTTCCCTATAATATTATTCTTTGCATTTTCCAATTCCTCATCGCCAACAGGAATCGTTTTGATTTTATCGATTTCTTCTTTGAATCCTGCAAGTGAAATATCAATATTTCGGGGTTCTGTTGCTATATAAATACTAAACACAGCAGACAAATCTTTGGCTTCGCAAGAAGTTCTGACAGTATACGCCAAACCTTTTTTGTCCCTAAGCTCCAAAAATAAACGAGAACTCAAACCGCTTGCTCCAAGGATGGTATTAATAACAGCAAGTGCCGGATAATCCTTATCTCTGAAATTCGGAACAATCCAACCCTGAAAAATTTGTGCTTGTTTTGCATCTTCTTTGATTACATCAACACGTTTTGATTCAGTTAATTCTGGTGCAGGGATAGATTTTGTTGTTGAATAATTATTTTCTAACTTTCCGATTGTATTTTCTAATAACGGCTCAATTACACTAAAATCAAGACTGCCAACAACCGCAGCAACTTTTCTACCTTCTTTTAAAATTTTGTTATAAGAATTTATTACATCTTCCTTAGTTATTTTATCCAGAGAATCAAGCATTAATGTATAAGTATTGCCGTAATAATGATTTTCATAAATAGTTTTTACAAACGCATCGGAAATTTTTGTTCTTGCAGAATCTAAATCCGCTATGATTTCACCGCGCATTTTTTCTTTTTCTTTTTCAAACTCATCGAAAGTTGAATTAGTGATAATTTCATCCAGAATATCCATTGCAAGTTTAAAATCTTCATTCAAACAAACAAAACGAAATCTCAAATAATCCTGTTTCATATCCGTACAAAGCTCTATAGCATTTTCATCCAGAATTTTTGCAAGCTCTGTATTAGAATACTTTTTAGTTCCTTGTAATAATAAACGATTCATCAAAGAGTACGTTCCGGCATACTTTTCAGGTTCATTAATTGCAATGTTTAATGTAAATGCCATTCTTGGCGTGTTTTTATTTTGTTTATATACAGATTCTATTTTGTTGTTTAAAGTAAATTCTTTCATAAGCCCCTCATTTACTTTATTTAACCACAAATTTTAAGAAACTACAAATATTTAACAAACAGTCCGAATATAAAACAGCTTATCGTATAACATCTGAGATTTATCATATCTCAAAACGCTTCTCACTTCACAATTCCTGCAAAAAACAAATTTTGCCGGGAATTGTGTTTGTTCAAAACGGAGAAGGCGGGATTGTCTTGGATTTCCTCCACGCTCGAATAGGCTCACTTTTGAGCCTACAGCTCAGAACGTTCGCTATTCTCGCAATCCGGACTTGCAGCTTTGCTGCTTCGTCCGTACGGAAATCCGCTCGAACCTGACCAAGCTCCGCTTGGTGGTTCTCATCCCTTACACTATATTATTTAAACTGCGTTAAAAAACGGAGAAGGCGGGATTCGTCTCTTGTTCGGTCGCGTTTAGCGGGTCTACGGTTGACGTCTGCAATGGTTAATACCATTTTGACGTCAAACCTTCGCCCTCAGCTCCCTCACGCAACCCGCGAAATAAGCGGTTTCTCATCATTACCTTTCAAATAAAAAAGGCTAAGCAAAAAGCTTAACCTTTTTTATTCGGAGAAGGCGGGATTCGAACCCGCGGAGGAATTCCTCCCTCACAAATTTTCGAGATTTGCACCTTAAACCACTCGGACACTTCTCCATCTAGTTTATTTTACAAACATCTACCCATTTCAAACTTTTGGATATCTCAAATAATTCATCACATGTTAATTCTATCGCCGAATTACTGTTTCCGCAAGCAGGAAATACTGTCTTAAATCTTTTCAATGATACATCACAAAAAACTCTTATATTAGGATTCTCTAACCCAAACGGACAAACTCCGCCAACCTCATGTCCGGTAATCTCCTTGACCTCATCTGCCGACAGCATTTTCGCCTTTATTGAAAACTCCAACTTAAACTTTTTATTATCAATTCTTGTATCACCAGCTGTAACAATCATAATACAACCTGTTTCATATTTAAAAGTCAACGTCTTGGCAATTCTTGCAGGTATAACTCCCAATGTCCCTGCAGCAAGCTCTACCGTTGCACTGGAGGTAGAAAACTCCATAACCGCATTTTCTTTATTATATTGCCTTAAATACTCTTTTACTCTCTCAATAGACATTTATTACTCCAACAACGCATCTATCACCTTAATATGTTTATAAAAATCATGTTTATCCAGTTTAAAATAAACCAACCTCTCAGGATATTTAAACTGGTGTTCCTTAAACTCCTTCAAACACTCTTTATCACAATAACATATTTTTTCGGTATAAACACCCTCAACATCACGAACAATATTAAATATATCCGCTCCGCCAATCTTTATTTCCCTATTCGGCTGAATCTCCGGCAAATAAATTTCTTTTATCGTACTTAAAAACAAAAAACGATAACGTAAATTTTCATTCAATAATCGTTTATCTATGATATCGGTGTTCAAAATAAATGCCCGTCTGACACCCTCTGCAACCAAGTCTCCTATCTTATACATTGCCGACTTAATACAAGTTTCATCATACCGGAAAACTGTCCCGAATTTTAACAATGCTCTGTCACGCTCAGAATCAAAAATATACAAATCATAATTTAAATCATGTGACAAAACCTTCAACACACTATTAATAACACCACGCCACTTTTTACACTCTTTTTTCTTACTGCCGGTAAAAATAATTAACTTTTCCTTAGCATACTTCTTTTTTAAATATTTTATAGGACTGTTTCCCTCAAAAAACATTTATCATCGCTCCATTATTTATAATCATTATATTATAATTTTTTGTTTATGTTAATATTTAACTATGATTAAACCTGAATTATTAATGCCGGCAGGCAATTTAGAGAAGTTGGAATATGCAATAAGATACGGTGCAGATGCTGTATATCTGGGAGTTGTTGATTTTAGCCTTAGAGCAATGAGAAAAGGGGAATTAATTACAATGGACAACCTCAAACAAGCCGTTGACCTCGCTCACTCTCTAGGGAAAAAAGCGTACCTGACCCTTAACATATTCGCATTCAATAAAGATATAAAACTCTTAGAATCCTGTATGGATAGAATAAAAGATTCAAATCCGGATGCATTGATAATTAGTGATATGGGAATAATACGTCTGGCTCAACGATACATGCCGGATACACCAATCCATATCAGTACACAAACAAACACGCTTAACTATGAAGCTGTTAAATTCTGGCAGGATTTAGGTGCAACCCGCTCTATTCTTGCACGCGAACTCCCTATAAAAGATGTTGCGGAAATAAAAAAACACGTTCCGGATATGGAACTTGAAGTATTTGTACACGGAGCACAATGCGTTTCATTTTCAGGCAGATGCCTGTTAAGTGATTATATGACAGATGGTGAACGACTTGCAAATCAGGGAAACTGCTGCCAGCCTTGCCGGTGGAGCTACAAACTCGTAGAAGAAACTCGCCCCGGGCAGTATTATGAAATAGAACAAAATGACAGAGGAACTCATATTATGAGTACAAAAGACCTCTGCCTTGTAAAACATATCGGAAACCTTATTGATGCAGGCGTTGACTCTCTAAAAGTAGAAGGGCGTACAAAAAGTCTTTACTACGTATCCGCAGTTGCTAAAGCATACAGAGCAGCTATCGATACCGCATGGGAAAACAGAAATGCAGATTTAACTCCATACTATGAAGAACTTCTCAAAGTAGGTAATCGAGGGTATACAACAGGATTCTACCTTGGAGACGGAGAATACCCGTCAGACGGATACAGCTATAATATTTCAAAAGGCTTAGCCGGTGCGGATTTCTTATGTGAAGTTTGGGATAAATGCGGAGAATATTATAAAGTAAAGGTTAAAAATAAATTCTACACCAATACGGATATCGAAGTTATTTCTCCATCCGAAAAATTCACGACTCAAGCACTTGAAATAATCAAAGATGATACATCTCAAGAATTTGCTAATACAAATGATGAACTACTTATCAAACTAAAAGATGAAATCAAAGATTACAAATATGCAATAATCAGAACCGTAGGAATAAAAAACAATGATAATTAAGCCGGATTACAATCTTAAATGTGTATACGATATAAACCTTGATGAACTTGAAAATCAGGGAATAAAAGTTATTATGTTTGATTTAGACAGTACAATTATGATATCTAAATCAGGCTGCTACCGTCCTGAAACCGAAGAATGGCTTAAAGAAGTGAACGAAAAATTTACTGTTGCGGTTATTTCTAACAACAAAAGCGAAGAATATATAAACAAGGTTCAAAATATATCTGATTTTACGGTAATCGGGCACGCATCTAAACCTAATCCTAAAAAAATGAAAAAATATCTGGATAGCTTAGGTATCTCCCCAAAAGAAGCCGTAATGGTAGGAGATAGACCGCTGACAGATATTGTTGCAGGAAAACTTCTGGGCTGCAAAACGATTCTGGTTGATTCAATAAATGCCGAGAATGAAAACATCCCGACACGCCTTGTCCGCTGGCTGGAAAGAAGAGTTATAAGATAAAAAATCGGAATGACAGGACCGAATTTTCGGTAGGGTGATGCGAACGTTAGTGAGCAAACCCGTAACGTGGAGGAAAACCACGCTTTTCCGACCAGCCGAATAATTCGGCATTGAACCAGGTTCAACCTGGAGAACGATTTTTTATCAAAAAATCGGAATGACAGGATTTGAACCTGCGACCCCCGCGTCCCGAACACGGTGCGCTACCAAACTGCGCTACATTCCGATATAATATTCAATTGTTTTATTTATTATGCAGCTTGGTAGTATTTTCATACGGCTCGCAAAAGCTCCGCTTTTGACTCTGCCTGCATCCACCACAACGATACTCAATCGTTGCTCCGGAATCCTTGCTACATTCCGATATAATATTATTATAAAACTTAAACTAATTTATACAAGCACCAATATAATATCCATACTCAAGTACCCGATAAAAATAAACAAAAATTTATTATTTTAATAAAAATTATCAAAATAGCAAATTATTTTTTTAGAAGTTTTTTCTAAAAAAAAGGTAGGTGTTTTATGTCTATAAATTTTACAGGTGCAGCCAGAATTCAGTATCAATCTCCGAAACAATTTGAAAAAACTATTCAGAATTTACATGCACAAGAAGTTTGTCCTTTCCCTAAATATTGTTTTCATAATAAAGTAACATCCGATAAACCAATGTTTTCTCAATATGCAAATACTTGTTCAATATTGGATATAAATGATACTATGGTACATTTGGCACCTGAGACAAGAACTCATGATTTGATGCAAAAGATTACCAATCTTATTAAAAAAGAAAAAGATGAAAAAGGTGATGTTACAGCATTTATTATAGGCGGTCAAAATAACGACACAAAGAGTTTTGATTTATTCAACGATATTGGAAATGTTTTGGATAAAGAAGGTGTTGACTTTAGTATGATTTGCGGAAAACGTGATAGCGCAAGAAATGGTCGTGATGCACTTGTAAAAAATGGCGATACGTTTATTTTTACACAAGAAAATAATCCTCAGATGAGCCGCTTTATCGAACAAAACAAATCTCTAACAGGTGACGGATTAAAAAAAGTGTTTGAACTTTTTTATGATATAGTTGAATTGGCTCCGAATCATAAGATTGTAAAGTAGTATTTATAAAACATCTACCACTTTAATTGGGCAATCGCAATTAATTTCTTCGTGTGCAACAACTGTCAAATTATTTATGAATTCTGAGAATATAGAGAATGTCATATGTCTGATTTCCATCGGGACAATCATCAAAATATCTTCGATTTCATTTTCTTCAGCAATTTTTTTCAACCTTTTGGCGAGTTTGCTTGCAATTTTACCATCTACTTTTATAACAGTTTCATCTTCTGATTCTGTTAGTTTAAACATTGTATCAAGTGTATCTGCGGAAAATTCTATTGCTTTAATTTCTGTACCTCTGGAGGCAATATCTTTTGAAATGTATTTAGCAAGAGAAAGTCTTATCTTATCTAATAACCCATCTTTAGATGGTTCATCAGAAAAATCATTTATTTTTTCAAAAATATAATCAATATCTTTGATTGAAACACGTTCTCTTATAAGGTTTATAATAATATATTTTAATTCTGATAATGTCAGAAAATCCGGAATAATATTGTTTACAAGGAAAGAATTCCGTTTTTCAACCAAAGAAATATATCTGTTAATATCGCCATAATCAAGGATTTCCGAAACGTATTTTATTCCGACAAATTCAATTGCTCTTGCAATATATTCAATTGGTGTCCAGCCGACAGACCAGAAGTCTTCATTTTCTTCGTTTGGAACCCACCATATTTCTTTACCTGTGATAATATCTTTAGAAACAATCGTACCTTTAGGTTTTCTTGTAAGATGGAGTTCTTCCTTAAAGAATGCTTTATGTTCCGGAACGGCAATGGTTTTATATACGTTCAATGAATGAACAAGAATCGAAAACTCGTATGGTTCAAGTGTATCGTCGTCTTGAAATATCATGCGTGGAAGTACATAACCAAGTTCATCTGTCAGTTTCTGACGGAGTTTAACAGTTTCCGAAAGCAAATCATCTTCCGAATCAGGACTTACAAAATCAATTAACTCATCACTAAGATTAATTGTAAACTTTTCTTCTCCTATTCTTGAATACATTATCCCCGGAGATAATTCTCTTGTAAGGTTTTGTTTTAACTGATCAAGTTTTTCTATCTCACGTGACATTTGATTATTAAGTGCACTTCGTTGTGAAAGTTCTTCTTGTTCAAGATTAGATTTTATTTTTGCAATTTTTTGTTTTTGAGCCCTGATTTTTGCAGTTATTTCTTTACAAGACTCATAAGGTGTGAGGTTTGCTGAAAGCATTTTTTCCATTTGTGATTTGAAATTATTGACTTGTACAATTTTATCAAAATCTTCAGTATCATCTGTCTGTTCTTTATCACGCATGAAAATACAGTTGTATTGATACTCATCATCCGATTCCACTTCATGCATTGTATATAAATCCCAACCTTCATCAGACATTTCATTAAGTAAATCTTCCAGCATTTGCTTATCATCTGTAGGTACAGACTTGATTACGTATTCCATTTTTCTGTTAAACATTTTGGTCGTCCCTTATTACTTTATATACAATATTTTTTTGTGGCTCTTGATTTTCAGATATACTAAATGCATTATAACAATATTCTTTAATAAGTTCAATTTCTTCGTGCTTATTTGTATAAATTGTGAATAATTTGTCTTCTCTATTTACGTATTCACCGGTTTTCTTATTAAGATAGATACCTGCACTTCTATCAATATCATCATTTTTCTTATCCCTGACAGCGCCTAATAATCTGCAGGCATAAGCTATTTTGTAGCCGTCAATTCTATTAACAAACCCTTCTTGCTTTGATTTACAAGTTAGTTTATATTTTGGCAGCTCAAAAATATCATAGGAATCCAAAACTTTATTGTTCCCCTTTTGTATTTTGATTAGTTCACTGAACTTATTTAATGCTGTTCCTGATGTTACTAAATATTTAAGATATTCTTTTGCCTCATTGATAGAGCTGTATCGTTTTAGGCTAATTAAAGCGATTGCTGCAAATTCGTATGTTAAATTTGCTAAATCGCTTGTTTGATTTCTTCCTTTTAAAAATTCTATTGCTTCAATAACTTCAACGGAATTCCCGATAGCTCGTCCCAAAGGCTCATCCATTGATGTAATAACAGTTGTAATTGATTTATCCAGTTTTTTCCCGACTCTAACAATAAGATTTGCGAGTTTTTCAGCATCTTCTGCACTTTTTAAGGAGGTACCGGAACCGTATTTTACATCAATTATTATATTCCCTGCTCCGGCGGCAACTTTTTTAGCAACAACAGATGCTGCTATTAATGGTATAGAATCCATTATACTTGTAGTATATTTTATTGCCTGCAATGTCCTATTGGCAGGAGCAATATTATGTGTATTAGATGATATTGCAACGTTAATTTTTTTTAATTGACGAATCATATCCGGAATTGCAAGTCCTGTATTAAATCCCGGAATTGATTTAAGTTTGTCGATTGTTCCGCCTGTATATCCTAGCCCGGGACCGAGTAATTTTATAACAGGAATACCGGCGGCAACAAGCAAAGGTATTAATGTAATACTAACTTTGTCACCAACGCCGCCTGTTGAATGAATATCTACAATTTTTGATGTTAATTCTTCAAAATTAACAATATCTCCGGACTGAATAAGAGCATCTGTCAGATAAACTGTTTCATTATCCGTCAATCCTTGAAAATACACAGCCATTAACCAGGCACTAATCTGGTAATCAGCTGATGAATTATTCATTAAAGTGTCTATTATAAAATTTATTTCTTCCCTGGTATGTTCCTGACCAAGCTTTTTCTTTTGTATTAGTTCAAGAATTTTCAAGATTATTTAGCACCTTTTAATCTTTCAATAACTAAATTAGTAATATCCATTCCGCCGACGAAAACAGCTCTATCACTAATTACCGCAGTTAATTTATGCTCAACCATAATATCATTTGCAGCTGCTTTTATTTTTTCAAATATTTCATTTTCGCTTTTTGCTTTTTGTTTTAAATAAGCAGTTTCTTTTGCTTTAAAATCATTTGCTACTTTGTCTTGAAAATTCTTCTTTTGAATAGGTGTGTCGATTGCTTTGTATTCTTTTTCTTTATCAACTAAATATTGTTGTAATTCAAGAGCTTTTGAATCCAGAGATTTCATTGCATCTCTGGCAAATGGTGTTGATTCTACAACTCTTTGATAATCAATATAACCTAATCCTTCTGCAAATGAAATGTTTGTTGTAGTTAATACCATTAGAAAAGTAATTGCCAAAAGTTTTAGTTTTTTCATAATATTTTCTCCTTAATTATTAATACATCAAGTCACCAACACCGAATGTAAAGTAGCCGCCAGGATTACCGTATTCTCCAGGATTTGTAATCGGAATACCATAATCAACTGATAACGGACCAACCCCCGGTATATAGAGTTTTAAACCTACACCGGCTGTAATAGCCTGCATTGGTCTATCATAAAGTTCATCTGTAATGTACGGTCTAAATACTTTACCTGCATCAACAAAGAATGTCAAGCGAAGGTTTTTAAAGAAATTCGCTTTAAGTCTATCCAGAAAGAATACCGGAGTTGCTAATTCAACAGACCCCATTACAAATGCATCACCGGTACCTACCCCATTAACTTTAAAACCTCTTATAGTATAAGGACCGCCAAGTCTATAGGCCATAACCTCAGGCATATCGTCCCCATGAATTTTTCCGCCGGCCCTGGCTGTAAATGACAATGATGAAAATTTCATGATTGGTACATATTTTTTTACCATACCTGATAATTTTCCGTTTGTTTTGTCAAATCCGTTTAAACAAAATGCTTCGTCAAATCTTGCAGTTGCTAATACACCATTTCTTGGGTTAAGAGCAGAGTCTCTTGTATCATATACTAAACCGGGACTTATATTAAAGAAAATGCCGCCTTCAAGTTGTTTTGCACGTTCTGCTATATCTAAATTCTTTGCTGCGTACATTCCTTCAATTCTATGTCTGTCACCTTCCATTACGTTAATTTTTTCTAAACCAAATGATAATGTGGATGATAGGTGTTCGTTTCGTTTAATCTTATGACCTATAGTTGCTTCTATCCCAAAACGTTCTTCAACGGCAAGCGGCACTTGATAACTACCTAAACTTCTGTAAAACAATTTGCTCATAAGAGAGTTATCAGCGTTTAAAAAGTATGGTTCAAAGAAACTCAATTCGCCTTGAATATTCATGTAATCTTTAATTGTTGAGTCGCTCATGATTATACCTGAACCGACTAAACCATTAATCCCGACTCTTTGGTTAAGGCCTCTGAAGTTGTTATCACTTATACCAACAGAACCAAATGCCCCGGTATGAGAATCAAGACCGCCGCCTAGAGATATTGTTGCAGTTCTTTGTTCTTCAACGTTAATTGTTACATTGAATTTTGTCGGGTCATCTTCGCAAACTTCAATATTTCTGTCAACGTTTTTGAATGCTTGAGTTGAATATAATCTTACCAAATCTTTTTTGAGTACGTTATCATTATAAACAGTTCCAGGTTCTGTCAGGATGTTCCTTGTAATAACATAATCTTTTGTTTTTTGGTTGCCAGCAATCATAATTTTATTGATTGTACCTTCAACTATCTCAACGTTAATTGTACCGTCAGGATCGTCCGAAATAGCACTTACTCTGGCTAGAATGTACCCTTTTGAATTATAGCAGTCATTTATCTGTTCAATTGCATCATTAATTTTGCCAATATTTTGAGGCTGCCCGATTAGAGGCAAAAAATACTGCATCAATTCTTCCGTTGGTACAACGGTATTCCCCTCAATTGTAACATTAGTTATCGGCAGGTTTTCTTCGACCACAAGCTTAAGATTTACTGTTCCGTCAGAGTTATAAACTGGAACAGCTTTCATCCTGTCAGTAAAGAAGCCCAATTGATACAAAGATTTTAACCCTTCTTGGACAGATTCGGTATTGTACACATCGCCTTTATGGAGATTGAATTTGGATAAAATATAATTTGAGGTAACTGCATTGGTGCCAATGACTTGAATATCATTGATGTACTTTACCGGAGTCGGTTTAACACTTGTATCGACTGCAGGGATTACTTTCCCGGGATTGCTGTTGTCTTTGGTTTTTATTATTACTTTTGCACTACACATTGGAGCACACAAAAGTACCCAGATGAGTAATAATACTCCAACTATTCTTTTTTTTATGATGAATGAGTCCAAAACAACCCCAATCCCCATACTTTATATAATAAATAAATATACCACGAACATAATTTGAAATCTAAAAAATTTACATAAATTTGTGAAAATTTACTTAAGTAAAAAAATACTTTATTCATTTATTTACATAAAAAATATTATGAGAAGAAAAAATAAAAGAATAATAATATTCTTTCTGTCTCCGGCGGGTCTTCCAGACGGGGTCGCTTTGGCGGCAAAGCGACGCAAGCCGGTACTCTTCACTACGTTCGCACATCAATTGTAAGGCTCAACCCAAGCGGGTAAACTCGGTTCTACGAACCTCAGACAATACCCGCCTTGTCACTGTTTCGCTAACATTGATAGCTCTCTCCGTGAAGAGTACGAAAAATCAAATGTTATATGTTTTGAACTGTCCCCCTAAAAACGTAATCAATCAGTAGGCAAGTTTTCGAATATAATAAAAAAAGGAGGATCAATGAGA
>CALUXY010000032.1 GCA_944324855.1 Candidatus Gastranaerophilales bacterium
ACTGTGTAGTAAAAAATTAGGTGAAAATGAATAAACTTTGTAACAATTTTTGTCATCGAATTACGTAACATATACAATTCTGAGCGTTAGCGAAGAATCTCTATTTTTACAAGTGATTAAGTGATTGGGGGATTAAGCAGGTGAATAGTGAATAGTGACTAGTGAGTAGTGAGTAGACGTTTGTCATTCTTGTATATGTATTAACCCAAAACACATTTACCCCTATCTACATAAAACTTTGTGTGTTGGAGAAATTTCTTTGTATACAGGTTTTTCATAGGCACAAGCAGGTTCAGAATGTGAACATCTTGAATAAAATCTGCAGCCTTTCGGTAACTTATCAGGTATTTCTGATAAGTCGACTTTTTCGGGATGCTTATGTATATTCGGAATAGAATCCAATAACAATTTTGTATACGGATGCTGCGGATTGTTGAATATTTCATCTTTTGTTCCTATCTCAACAAGTTCTCCAAGATACATAATACCAATTCTATCTGCAATATATCTGATTACATTCAAATCATGAGAGATAAACAAAATTGTTATCTGATACTTTTGCTGCAAATCCTTAATAAGATTCAATATCTGGGCTTGAATACTTGCATCCAATGCACTAACAGGTTCATCCGCTATAATAAACTCCGGATTAAGTATGAGGGCTCTTGCTATAGCTATTCTCTGTCTTTGTCCGCCTGAAAACTCATGCGGGTACAATGATAAATGGTATTCGCTTAATCCGACCTGTTCTATTTTTTCCTTTACTATACCGGCAATTTCTTTTGCGGATAATTTTTTGTTTATTTTCAGCGGTTCTGCCAAAATCTCGCCGATTGTCATTTTAGGGTTTAAGCTTGCATAAGGATTCTGGAAAATCATCTGTACCTGTTGGCGAAAATGTTTCATATCACATTTGTCAAAGTTTAAAACATTTTCATTGTTATATAAAATTTCGCCGGATTTTGAGTCTACTAAACGAATAATTGCTTTTGATAAAGATGATTTACCGCAGCCTGATTCCCCTGCTATAGCAAGAATTTCGCCTTTATTGATATCTACAGAAAAATTATCAACGGCATGTACTATATTTTTATTGCCCAGTTGGGAAGATACATATTCAACATTTAAATTTTTTATTTCTAAAAGTTTATCGGACATAATAATCTTATTAAATTATAACTCTCGCCTTCCTTCAATTGCCTTGGCAAGCGTAACCTCATCGGCATATTCCAAATCTGCGCCAACAGGAAGTCCGAACGCAATTCTGGAAATCTTTATCCCAAAAGGTTTTATCAGTTTGGTAAGATACAGACTTGTTGCTTCTCCTTCCACTGATGGAGATAGTGCCAGAATAACTTCTTGGACATTATCATCTGTTAATCTTGTCAAAAGCTCTTTTATCCGGATGTCATCTGCTCCTATTCCATCCATAGGTGAAATAAGACCTTGAAGAACATGATACAATCCGTGGTATTCATTTGTTTTTTCAATTGCTATCAAATCTTTTGTTTCTGCAACAACACAAATGACTGAACGGTTTCTGTTTGTTGCTGAACAAATCTCACACGGACTTGTTGTTGAAAGATTAAAACAAATCTCACAAGCCTTGGTTTGTTCTTTTGCAACAATAAGAGCTTCCGCAAATTTTTGTACCTCAGACAGCGGCATTTTTAAAATATGAAATGCCATTCTCTGTGCAGATTTTGGACCTATTGACGGAAGTTTTTGAAACTGTTCAATTAATGCTGCTATTGCTTTTGGATAAATCATACTAGCAAAGACCCGGAATACTAATTCCGCCTGTTACAGCTTTTAATTTTGATTCCATTTCTTTAGAAGCTTTTTCGCTTGTTTGTAATATTGCTGTCGTAATTAAATCTTCTAATGTTTCCAAAGTATCGTCATCAACAGCATCAGGATTTTCAGGATTTAATAAATCTTTTGCCAGTTTGATTGATTTAAATTTGCCTTGACCGTCACAAACAACCTGTACTGAACCTCCGCCTGCTTCCCCTGTTATTTCTGCAGATGCAAGTTCTTCTTGTACATTCTTTAATCTTTTTTGTATATTTTGTGCTTGCTGCATCATTTGCATCATGTTCATAATAAATTACCTCCTGAGTATTTTTTATTATACAATAAATATTATGAAACTCAAAACCTATCTTAACGAAAGTGTAAAAAACGGCTATCTTTTAAAGTGGCACAGAATGCCAATCAATGTATATATTGCACCCATGAAATTTTATTCAAAACAGGGGCAGGATTTGGTTTACAGAAAAATGGTTGTTCAAGCTCTTGAGGAATGGGAAAATGCCAGTGACGGGCTTGTTCAGTTTCATCTTGTGAATACACTTCTGGAATCTCAAATTAATGTCGATTGGAAACGTGTGGATAGAAGTGCATTAGGACACTGTACTTATAATTACGATAATTACAAAAGACTGTATGGTGCAGAAGTTTCAATTGGTTTGACTGACGGACTTATTCACCAGCAATACAATTCAGAAGAAGAAGTTTATCATACAATTTTACACGAAATCGGGCACTCTCTGGGATTAGGACACAGCCCTTATGATACCGATATCATGTATACTCCGCATAAGTATGGCGTTGTGTCTTTATCGGATAATGATTCTTATTCAATACAATGGCTTTATAAACTCCCTGTCGGAACAGAAGTCAAAGCTATCGGGCAGCAGTTTTCAATAATGACGGATTACGATATTGATATGATTATTTCGAAACTTGACGGATCATCTAAGCAAGAAGATATTCCTCAACAGGAAATATCGTATAATAGAGATTTACTCCATGAAACAACCAATATTGCGAATGTTAAAAGATATAACATGATGCTCCAAAATGTCGGGATATCAGAAGATATGCGCCAGTTTTTTATCAATAAAGGCAGAAATAAGAAATCGTGATTAATGAATCACTAATCACTTGAAACAGATTACTTCACTTCGTTCGTAATGACAAAAGCACATTTTCCCCTTCAGCTTCTTGTGTTATAGACTGAAATTCAACGTTGGTAAGATCCCGAAACGAGTTCGGGATGACATTGTGTTTATCTCTTAATAATATTTTTGGAAAACATATAATATTAATTCTAATTAAATTCTACTATTATTATTTATATTTTTTTGATATACTATTTTGCGTAAATATTAATTTTTAGGAGCATTTATGAATAAAAGTCAATCCGTTGGCATGTACGTTATTTTAGGTGTTATGGTTCTAGCATTTATATCAATGCTTTTCAGCGGTCCAACAACTAATACAAAAGAACTTACTTATACAGAATTTGTACAAAAACTTCAAGCAGGAGAAATCAAAAGTGTTCAGGTAGACAAAGATTCTCTTCTTGCACTTCCTGTAAAACAACAAGTACCTGCTAAACAGCAAACTACAAATCCTTTATACGGAACACCTAAAATAGTTCCGACACTTCAATATCATGTTTTGATTCCGCAATCTTCGGATATAATGAAAAAACTTGAAACTGCAAAAGTTGATATAAGTGTCAAAAAACCTAGCGAATCATCACAAATAGTAAACATTTTCGGCTCGTTAATCTTGCCGTTACTATTTATTATATTCTTAGTTGTCATGGCGAAAAGTATTCAAGCCGGCGGGTCTCAAGCGATGTCTTTCGGTAAAAGCAAAGCTAAAATGCTTCTTGACAGCAAAGTAAAAACAACATTCAACGATGTCGCAGGTATTGACGAAGAAAAGAAAGAACTTGAAGAAATCGTTGATTTCTTAAAACACGGAGAAAAATACCTTAAATTAGGAGCCAAAATACCTAAAGGTGTACTTCTTGTTGGGGCCCCGGGGACAGGTAAAACTCTTATGGCAAAAGCAGTTGCAGGAGAAGCAGGTGTTCCGTTTTTCTCAATAAGCGGTTCCGACTTTGTTGAAATGTTCGTCGGCGTAGGCGCAAGCCGTGTAAGAGATTTATTCGATCAAGCAAAAAAACATCAGCCTTGTATTATATTTATAGATGAAATTGATGCTGTGGGACGTCAACGCGGTGCCGGTCTCGGCGGCGGTCACGATGAAAGAGAACAAACCCTGAACCAGCTCCTTGTTGAAATGGACGGGTTTGATAAAAATACAAATATTATTGTTATTGCAGCAACAAACCGACCTGATATCTTAGATAACGCTCTTTTAAGACCGGGACGTTTTGACAGACAAATTGTTATTAATAAACCTGACGTTCTGGGTCGTGAACAAATACTTAACGTTCACGCAGAAAATAAACCGTTAGCAGAAGAAGTTGACTTGAAAGTTCTTGCCAAAAGAACTCCGGGATTCACAGGTGCAGATTTGCAAAACCTTTTAAATGAAGCTGCATTACTTGCGGCTCGTAACGATAAAACAGAAATTAACATGACAGATTTAGAAGAAGCTATTGATAAAGTTATGGCAGGGCCTGAGAAGAAAAGCCGCATCATATCGGAAGAAGAAAAAACAAATACTGCTTACCACGAAGTTGGTCATGCTCTCCTTGCAAAATTATTAGATAACTGCGATCCATTACATAAAGTTTCAATTATACCTCGCGGTATGGCTCTTGGTATAACCTTGACTCTGCCGGAAAAAGACTACTTAACAATGAAAAAATCACAATTGTTAGATCGAATTACGATGACCTTAGGCGGTCGTGTTGCGGAAGAAATTATCTATGGCGGCGATTCTGTTACAACAGGTGCTTCTAATGACTTGGAAAAAGTTTCGGACATTGCACGCAAAATGGTTACGGCATACGGTATGAGCGATAAAATGGGTAATCTTACTTACGGCAAATCAGAAGAACATATATTTATGGGACGTGATTTTGGGCATACAAGAAACTTCTCTGAAGAAATTGCCGCCGAAATAGATAAAGAAGTAAAGCGTATTGTTGATGAAAGATATCAAATTGCGAAAGATTTGTTAGGGCAAAATCGCGACATGCTTGAATTTATTTCACAGGCATTATTAGAAAGAGAAACTCTTGATGAAAAAGATTTTGATGAATTAATGAACGAAGTTTACAGACGTCGTGAAGGAAATCATACGGAAGGATAATTAAATGTACGAATCAGAAAAATTAAACTTAATGATGCAGCAATATAGACTTTATGCCGAACAAAAAGATAATTTCATAAACAGAAGTTTTGCGGTGAACAGGTTTTATATGTGTTTGGTAATTATTTTATTATTACTGGTAAATATTACTAAAAATGTTATATTTGTTTATGCTTTATCATTACCGTTTGTATTTTCTTTGATGGGCTTAGGTATATGTTCGCTCTGGTGGATGAATATGGATTCTTATAACCTTTTGATTAAGGTTAAATTCTCAAAAGTTTTAGAAGAAATAGAAAAGCAGCTGCCTGTTAAACCTTATTTGATGGAGCATAATGCTATTGACGAATTCAGAGAAAACAAAAAAGAGTTTTTATTTTCTGATATGCAAAAAGTTTTCGCAATCGTAATGTTTATCGTATTTTTGGTATCGTTGATTGATGAACTTATTCCGATGATTTTGAAACCGTTTATTTAGTAAATGAGTGAATACTATACATGTTATTTGTGCCTAGTATTTTATCATGTAATCTTTTAAGACCTTTACCATAAGTATATTTCATTTCTTCCAGTAAGTTTTCTTGTATATCCAGAAGGTACATATCATGCACAATAAGTTCCTTAACAAGAAATACAACATCATTGTTTTGTGTCCATAAAATATTTGTAGAATCGGCTTTTTTAGAATAAAATTTTCCGATGACAGCTTCTTTTGAATCGACACAGAGTATTATCATCCTCCCGTCAAGAGAGTTTTCAATATTTTTTGAAAACGGATGCTCATATACTAAACCAAAATTTGTTTTAAGATTATCATAACCGACTATTCTTATTTCTACGTTTCTGTCATACGCTTTCAATAGTTCTTCTTCAATCTGCGGGAAATCTTTTGACCATATTTCAAGATAGATTTCTTGTTTTGCAGAATTTATCACTTCCAAAACTTTTTGTTTAATATTATGCATTCCTGAAACCGTTAAGACAGGTTCTGTATAATTTTCCTTTATATCCGGAAGATGTTTTTCCAGATAATCAATAGAGGATTGCATTTTTCGTTTATAGCGTTTTGTAAGTTCTTTGGGTTTAATCGGTGAATACTCTGCAGGTTTTGTATTTGTTGTTATAATTATTTTTTTTTGTTCCAGAGATTTTAAAGTATCATAAGTTCTTGATTGCGGCATATTGGCAATCTTACTTATTTCGTATCCTGTGGAAGGATGTTTTTTCAAAAGTGCGATATAAACTTTTGATTCGTAAGTATTAAGTCCTAATTCTTTAAGGTTATCAATTAGTTTTTCCATTCTACTATTTTATCAGAAATTTCAAGGAATGATAATAGGATATTAAGATAATATAAATCCAGAAATTTTCCGTGTTAATATAAAAATATGAAGACAGCGGATTATTTAATTAAATGTTTAGTTAATCTTGGGGTAACGGAGTTTTTCGGGCTTCCTGGAGATTATAATTTTGATATCTTGTATTCAATTGAGGATAACAAAGATGCATCCTGGATTGGGTGTACAAATGAATTAAACGCAGGATATGCAGCAGATGGTTACGCCAGAGTAAAAGGTTATGGTGCGATTGTAACAACTTATGGCGTTGGAGAACTCAGTGCAATAAATGCAACAGCAGGAAGTTTTGCAGAAAATGTTCCTGTTATTCATATTGTTGGAGTACCTGCAACAAATCATATTGAAAATAATGTGCTGTTACATCATAATTTCCAACATCCCGATTATTATGCATTTTCTAAAGCATTTGAACCGGTTGTTGAAACAACTGCATATTTAAACAAGGATAATGCAAAAGAAGAAATCGACAGAATTCTTGAAGTATTTACCAGAACAAAACGTCCTGTATATCTTGCAATTCCTATGGATATTGCTCTTATGGAAATTGATGGTGATATCTTAATAAAAGAATCAAGAAGTGATGAAAGAACCTTAAAATCATTTATTGAAAAAGCTTCAGAAATGATAAATAATGCAAAATCTCCGGTAATTATCGGGGATACATTGATTAAACGTTTTCAATGCGAAGAAATATATAAAAAGTTTGCAGAACAAACAAGAATTCCTGCAAGTAACTTTTTGATGGGTGCCGGCATAATAGATTCGGATAAAGAGAATTATCTTGGGACATATATAAGTGCATTCGGAAATGATACCGCACAGAAATATTTAACACAAACGGATTGTGCAATATCTGTCGGACCTATTTACAGTGATTTAAATACTTTTGGTTTTGCACTTCCATATAAACCGGATGATTATATTGCAATATACGGAGAATATTCTGTAATAAATAACCAAAAATATGAAAATATCAGAATGGCTGATGTTTTAAAAGAGTTAATTAAATTTGTAAATCCTCGTAATAACCATATTATTGCAGATGATATAGGTTATAAACATCCTGAAATCACGGATAAAAAACTTACATCAGATTATATTTATCCAAGACTGCAAGAATTTTTCAAACCGAATGATTTGTTATTTATTGAAACCGGTATAATAATGCACGGATTTTCAGCGATGAAATTACCTAAAAATGTTATTGCAAATACTCAAACATTATGGGGTTCAATCGGCTGGGCTACACCTGCTGCATTCGGCGGATGTTTGGCAGATAAAACACGCCGTACAATTTTGTTTACAGGTGACGGTTCTCATCAATTGACGGCAACAGAAATCGGAAATATGATGAGAAGAGGCGTTAAACCTATTGTCATAGTTCTGAATAATTCAGGATACACGATTGAAAGAATTTTATCGAATGATCCGGAGGATTCGTTCAACGAAATTGCAGACTGGAATTATTCTAAACTTCCGGAACTGTTTGCAGGAGATATTTGGATTGCAACTGCGGCTACAGAAAAAGAGTTTGATACGGTATTAAAACTTGCTGAACATCAAGATAAAATGTGCTATATTGAAATATTTACCGAAAAAATGGACTTACCTTTTATTACTGCAAAAACAATAGAACGATTAAACAAGCAAAAACAAGAAGCACTTGAAAAAGTCGCTAGTTTTAGCTAAAATTCTATCAAATGAGTGCAAAGTTATTAGTAATATCAGGTTCATCAGGTGTAGGAAAAGGGACAGTTATAAAGTCTCTTTTGGAAAAGTGTCCTGATTTAAATTTGTCAATCTCTTGTACAACCCGAAATCCAAGACCCGGGGAAAAAGATGGGATAAATTATTTCTTCATAAGCCGCGAAGAATTCAAAAAAGGAATTGAAAATAATGATTTTCTTGAATGGGCGGAATTTTCCGGAAACTTGTACGGAACAAGAGAGTCATATATAAATGACTGCTTAAATCAAAATAAAAATGTGTTATTAGAAATAGAAACTCAAGGAGCATTACAAGTCAAGGCTAAAATGCCGGAAGCTGTGTTAATATTTATTGCACCGCCATCTCTGGAAGAATTGGAAGCACGTTTGAGAGGCAGGCATACGGAAACAGAAGAAGCAATTCAAAAAAGACTTGAGTTTGTAAAACTTGAAATTGAAAATTCAAAACAATATGATTACGTAGTTATAAATGACGCTGTCGAAAACGCGGTCAATCAAATTTTAAAAATAATTGGAGTATAATTTTGCTAAACGGAAAAACAATATTAATAGGGATAACAGCAGGGATTGCTGCATACAAGATATGCGAATTAATTCGTATGTATAAAAGAGAAGGGGCAAATGTTCGTGTAATGGTAACTCCTAACGCTCTCAATCTTGTTACTGCTTTAACTTTGGAATCGTTATCTCAAAATGAAGTATTTGTTGATAATTTTGAAATAAAAGAATACAAACCTGAACATATATCCTTATGCGATGAAGCAGATATAATGGTTATTGCTCCGGCAACCGCCAATACAATATCTAAAATTGCTAACGGAATATGCGACAACCTTTTGACAACAACGGTTTGTGCGTTCAATAAACCGATTATTATTGCTCCTGCAATGAATACTAATATGTGGAAAAATCAATTTGTTCAAGATAACGTATCAAAATTAGAAAAAACAGGATATCATATTTTGAACCCTGAATCAGGTTTTTTGGCTTGCGGAACAACCGGAGAAGGGCGTTTATGCTCGTTAGATAAAATATACAACAAAACATTAGAGATTTTGAATCAAAACAAAATTCTTTCAGGTAAAAAAATTGTTATATCTGCAGGCGGTACAATAGAAAAAATTGACCCTGTCCGATATATTTCAAACTTTTCATCGGGCAAAATGGGAACAGCTTTGGCAGATGCGGCATACAAAATGGGTGCCGATGTAACTCTTGTTTCAACATTTGATATTCAAAAACCGTATAATGTAATTAAAACAGAATCTGCCGTTGAAATGGAGAATGTAATAACTAAATATAATAACAACGTTGATTGTATTATTATGGCGGCGGCTGTTGCGGATTACAGGGTAAAAGATTATTCCGAACAAAAGATGAAAAAAACATTCGAAGACGAGATACAAATTTCACTGGTAAAAAATCCGGATATACTTAAAGAGCTTTCGAGTGGTGTAACAGCAACTAAAATAGTCGGTTTTTGTGCCGAAAGTGAAAATTTACTTGAAAATGCAAAGGTTAAAATTAAAAATAAAGGTTGTGATTTCCTTATTGCAAATGATATTTCAAGAAAAGATATCGGCTTTTCTTCTGATGATAATGAAGTTTATATTATAGACAGAAATTTGAATGTGAAGCATATAGATAAAACATCTAAATCTGAACTTGCCTATAAAATTTTGGAGTTGTTATTTGAATAAATATGAACTTGTATCAAAAATAGAGAGAATAGCACCGCTTGAAACTCAAGAGCCATGGGATTGCTCGGGCTGGATAGTCGACAATGACATTGCTGATATCAATAAAATAATGCTTGCGTTAACAGTTACCGATGATGTCGTTGAAAAAGCGTTAGAAAAACAATGTGATATGATAATTTCTCATCATCCGTTATTTAGTGTTCCTCTAAAATACAAGCACATAAATATTTATGCATCTCATACCCCAATGGACAAAGCCGCGGGCGGTACAACCGAAACTTTAATTAAGAGATTGGGTTTTACTGATTTTACAGTTATAAACGATTTTGTAAGGGTAGTTGAAGTTGATACAACGGTTGAAGAATTCTCACAAAAACTTTTCAAAATCTCTAAAAATTTAAGATTGGTTAATAATAAAAAGATAACTAATCTTAAAAAGATTGGATTTTGTGCCGGCTCGGGTTCTGAATTCATTGAAACGACTGACGTTGATGCATTTGTAACAGGTGATGTTAAATATCATACTGCGGTTGAATCATCAAAAGTTATTTTTGATATCGGGCATTTTGAAAGTGAGATTTTGATATTAGAAGTTTTTAAAGATATTTTAGGAATAGAGGTAGAATATAGTAATGAAAAAAGTCCTTTTATTCAGTTTAATATTTAGTATAATTTTTTCAGTCGCAGCATTTGCGTATGAAACAATAATTATTGATTTCCCGAGAAATACAAAGTGGGTTAAAGCGTATTACAGAAACATCGGAACTGAGGCTATACTGCAGTATGTTCCTGAAGGTCAAAAATCTGCGAACTGGAAACAGACTGTATTCGTTCATTCATATAAGGATAACTTTGCACCAACATCTCAAGTATCAGATAGATTGACTGCACAACTAATGAGTCAGAATCCAACAGGCAGATATCATTACTTAAGATATTCGGGAGTTGATTCTATTGCCGTCCGTACAACCTCAACTTATAAAGGAATTCCGGGACAAGGTGAAATATTCAGGACAACAAAAGCTTCGGAAGGTGTAATGACTATTCAATATATTGATAGGGATAAAGTACGTTTCAAAAAAGATTATAATATGTGGCTTAAAATCATACGTGATGCAAGGGTTTACAATAGTTACTGGCGCGATAATCACGTCTTGAATAAAAGTGAGCATTTTGAATTATAAAAAGGAATGATATATGGTAGATGTATTAGATAAAAAGGTTATCACACCGAATGCGGCACAACAAAAGTGTATTGATACAATAAACGGTCAAATCTTAGTTCTTGCAGGCCCGGGTACCGGCAAAACATTTACCGTAATTCACAGGATTTCCGCAATGCTAAAACAAGGAATAGCACCGGATAAAATCCTTTGTCTTACTTTTTCCGATGCTGCCGCATCTGAAATGAGGCACCGTATTATAAAAGAGATTGGTGTTTTAGCGGCATCCGTAAATATATATACATACCATTCTTTCTGTAATGAGATTCTTAAACATTATCCTGAAGAATTCGGATTATCTCCGGATATAAAACTTATAACTGATACCGTAAAACGTGAATTGATGATGGAATCAATTGATGAAGCCGATTTAACATACTTTGTGGCTGAACGTGGCGGCAAATATTACTATTTGGGTACGTTTGTAAATACGGTTGAAAAAATTAAATCAAAACGTATTGATAAAAAGACATATTTTGATTCTTTGCATACCAATCCTAAATTTATCAGAGCAAAAGAAGCTCTGGAATTAGAAATAGCAGAAAGAGAAGCACAGGGAAATACTAAAAATGTAACCCGGTATAAAGAACTAGAAAAAATAAATGCAAACATTGAAAAGGCTAAAGAAGTCTGGACTATATACGAACTCTATTCTAAAAAAATGTTTGAAAACGGGTATATTGATTTTGCCGATATGATTAATCTTGTTATTGCCAAGTTTAATGATGATCCAAAATTTTTAAACCTGATATCATCTAAATACGAGTATTTTCTTGTTGATGAATATCAAGATACGAATGATTTACAGAATAGTATCCTATTTTCTTTATTACAGTCTAAAATTAAGCCAAATGTATTTGTAGTTGGTGATGATGACCAGATAATATATGGATTTCAAGGTGCAAATTCAGAAAATATTGAGAATTTTTTGACAAAATATCCGGATACGGAAGTTATTTGCCTTACAGAAAATAACCGTTCCACTCAAACTATTCTGGATATGAGTTATAAATTGTTGAATCAGGACAAAACCCGTTTGGAAGCAAATCCAATGTTCAAAAATTATTCAATCACAAAATCTTTGACTGCAAAAAACAAAGATATTATTGCCAAAGACCGTAAAATTAAAAGATGGCAGTTTGGAGAAATTACTCAGGAATACAATTATATAGTTGAAGATATTTCTAATCTTATTAAATCAGAACCTGAACTAAAACTTTCACAAATTGCAATTATTTCTAAGAAGAAAAAAGAACTAAGAACATTCGCGGAACTTTTAAAATCAAAAAATATTCCGGTACAACTTAATGAAGGGATTAATATTTTTACAATAAAGTCAGTACTTGCATTGTATTTTTATTTGAAAGCATTAAACAATCAGGTTTTATGTTCTGATAAGCTTTTCGGCTTATTATTAACACAACCGTTTGAAATATCATTGAAGGATTACAACAAACTATTAAAAGAGCATAAACGTTCAGGGCGGGATAATAACGATTTTATAACTAACATGGAGCAGTTGTCCGGATGGGATGATGAGATAAAAATTAATAAATTTTTAAAAACATTTAAAGAGTTAAAAACATATATTTCTACCAATAATCTAAGAAACAGTGTAATTGAAGTTTTGAATAAAACCGGTATTCTTGAATATTTCTTTAAACATCCGGAAAACAGACTTGAGAATATTCTGGGAATAAAGAAGATGATTGATGAAGCAGCAAATTTGATGGAATTAGATGTTTCATCAACTTTAAACGATTTTATAAATAAACTGGATTATTGTAAAGATAACGAGATAGAGTTAACTACAGAAAAAAGTAACGTTGTTCAAAACGCAGTCCAGCTTTTGACATACCATTCATCAAAGGGGCGTGAATTTGAACATGTATATCTGCCAAATCTTTTATCTCAAAACTGGGAAGCGTTTTCAATGCCAACAGAGTACAAACTTGTGACAGAAATTCCTGAATCGGATGAGGATGCAGAATTAAAAAAAGATTCGGAATTAATAAAACAATTATTTGTCGGAATAACCCGTGCAAAATACGATTTGACCATCTCTTATTCTGAAGCCGATAATGGCAAATTAAAAACAGTAACAAAATACCTTGAACCGCTCAATGATTTTGATTTTGATAAAAAAGAGTTTGAGTACAAGGAAGAAGATTATATAACAGAATATTATAAATCTATATCAAGAGAAACTCTTGATAATCGTAAATTATTAGAAGATGAATTGAAAGACAGAGTAAATTCTATTATACTAAGTCCTTCAATGATTAATTCTTATAAATCCTGTCCTCGTAAGTTTTTCTACGAAACTGTTTTAGGAATAAATCTTGAAGATGTAGATTGGGATGCAGCAAACTATGGCTCTGCAATCCATTCAGTTTTAGAGCAATCTGCATCGGCTGATGAATATTTTTCTAAAGAAGAAGCAATAGAACTATTTAAGAAAAGAGCAGATAGAGAAATTTTTAAATCTAAAACAGACAAAGAAACTTTTATAAAACGAGGTTTGTCCGTATTTGAAAATTATTACCCGCATTTTTGTGAAACACCAAAATCAATGCTTTATGCGGTAGAAGAGAAATTTGACGGAGTAATGTTTGAAAACGAAATGTTGAATGGTAAAATCGACCGTATTGAAAAACTATCCGACGGAACTTATGCACTGTATGACTATAAAACAAGTTCTCCGGTAAGTAAAAATCAATATCGTCCGGGCGGCACACGAGAAGACTATTACAATCAGCTTTGCTGCTATAAATATGCTTTTGAAAAGAAAACCGGATTTAAAGTTTCTAAAGTCGGTGTAATATATGTAGAAAACCACACAAAATCTGTTACGCTTGAACTCTCTCAAGAGGATATGGACTATATTGAAAACCTTGTTGTTGAAACTTATAAGAAAATAAGGAACCTTGAATTTAACATTCCTTTAACAGTTCAAGAAAAAACTTGCAGCTTTTGCGGGTATAAAGAATTATGTAAATTAGATGTTATCTAATGTTACTTCTTCCAAATTTTTATCAATAAGTTTAACTTTTCCTGTTTGATGGCAAAGATGACATTTTGCAATATATAATTCACCTTTGTCTACTGCGCTTTTGACTATATTAGAATTGTTCAATAAAAATTCTTCAACCCATAAAGTGTGCTGTTTTGCAAGTTTTTCATCCGATTCAAGAGAAGAATTATCCTTATCAACAGCAGGATATACACATTTTAGTATAGACTGAAAATGTTCTTTTACTTCAGGATAACAGTCTTTTGCATATTCCATAACACCGCAGTTATCATGCCCCAGTAATATTAATAACGGAACATGCAATTTTTTTACGGCATATTCAATACTCTCCCTAACATTTGGACCGACCGTAATCCCTGCAACCCGCACTACAAATAATTCTCCGATACCGGCTTCAAATATTAATTCCGGAACAACTCGAGAATCAGAACAGCTTAAAACACAAGCATGTGGCTCTTGATGATTCGCAAATTGCCGGAGTGTTTCTATTGTTATATTTTTGGCATCATATTTTCCGTTAATAAATTGTTCGTTACCTTTTAAAAGTTTTATTAATATTTCTTTTGATTTTTGAGGAATATTTGTAGTCATAACAGGCTCCCTTCCTTGTTTTTAATATTATACAAAAAATACTTGAAAAATAAAATCTCTTATGATAAATTTGTTATGCAAGGCTAACATTTTGGGGCGGATATGTCAGATAAAATACTTAGTTCAAGTTTAGAAGATTATCTTGAATGTGTATATAACAGAATAAATTTAAACGGCTCTGTAAAAGCTATTGAAATATCAAAAGAATTGAGTGTTTCAAGGGCATCAGTTACTGAAGCATTAAATAAACTTGCACAAAAAAAATACATAAATTACGGCCGCTACGAAATGATTTCGATTACGGATTTAGGTATTGAAAAAGCAAAAGAAATTATAAACAAGCATAATGTTATTCAATCATTCTTTGAAAATATTCTGGGAATAGAAAAAGATGAAGCCGCAAGAGTTGCATGCGGAATTGAACATATCATAACCGAAAATATTCTGCAAAAATTATCAGCATTCAATAATTTTTGCAGCAGTGAGCCTGAACTAATCGAAAAGTTTAGACAAAAAGGATAAAAAATTTTTTAGATAGTGTTAGGATAACCGAACAATGTTAAATCAAATTAAAACAATAGGGAAATGTTTAGATCAGCCGTTACTTGTAGGTAAGTTTTCAAAAGTTGTGCCTGCATCTTTAGCCGGGCTGTCAGCTCTTTATACAATAAATGAAACACGAAAAGCGCCGAAAGGAAAGAAAAAGAAAACTGCAATAAATACTGCAATGGTTCTCGGAGCAACATCACTTGCTGCACTTGCAGCACCTAAAATTGCAGCCAGAGCAGTAGGCCGTCCGTATGAAAAAGTGGATTTAGAAAAAATTAAACGCGGGAATACATTACTTGTTGAAAATTTCCTTAACAATAATCATGTCGGAGAAAAGCCTAAAAATATACTTGAAAAAGCGAAAACAAAAGTTTTGAATATTAAAGAAATGAGTTTTTTACAAAAAACAATAGGAAAAACTGAAAATGGTAAAGCTTTTATTGATGCCTTTGTTCCTGAACCGCAGAATATTACATCAAAAGAAATTGTAAAAGATATGGGCCGTTTATCAATACTCGGAGCCTTACCTGTCGCCGGCGGAATTGCAGGCGGTGTTGCAGCGGACGTCGCACTTGACAGACCTCACTGGAAAAAGAAAATACCTAATAAAATCAAAGAAGGTATTTATCAGTACCTAGCAAATATCTTCTTGTGTAATGTCGGGGCAGCCGGAGCACTAGGGATTATGGAAGCTGCAAAAGTTAAGTCGAAATCTGCAAGAGCGCTTGCTATGGTCGGGGGAATTCTTGTTACGGGAGTAATCGGCGGAAGCTCTATTGCGAACTTTATTGCAAGAAAATTTGTAAACCCTCTGTTTGACGGTAAAAAATCTGCAGATAAATGTCACGGAAAACATAAGTGCTGTGATAAACATAAAGATGATAGAAAACCTGAATTGTTAGATATTTGTCTGCATTCAGATGATATAGCAACTGTTGCGGTTATGTCCGGCTTAAAATGGATTGAACCTGCACTTCCTATCCTTTATACAATATCAGGTTATCGCGCCGGAATTGGATATAGAAATGGTGACAAGACTTGTAAATCTCATCACCAATAATTTATTTTCCGGATTTATGAACTTATTAACAAAGAATTATAACGTACTGTTATTATCTGAATCTATATGCTGCTGTGCAGTCGTATAATCTTGACCGCCAAGTGCTTTATAGAGTTCTATTGTCATTACAAGATAGTTTGCCTTTTGAGTAATTGCTTCATTTTCTCTCACATAAAGGTTTCTTTGCTCTTTCATCTCATCAAGCATTGATGTTGCACCGATATTGTATTTCGTTTGAGTCAGTGCAAATTTTTCCATTTCAAGTTCGTTTCTTCGTGAACTTTCGTTATAGTTTTTTCTTACAGATTTTATCCGGCACAAAGAATTATTTAATTCCTGCAGGCAGGTTAAAACCGTTTTATTGTAGTCTTCAACTGCTTTTTTACATTCAAGTTTTCGATATCTTAAATTCGCCATTTTACGTCCGCCGGTGAATATATCCCAAGAAGGTAATATTCCGACCGTTGATAAAAATGAACGATTAGTAAACAAACGATTCAAACTGTATGCATTAAATCCTGCATTACCGTATATTGTAAATGACGGCAGCAATTCTCGTCTTGCAACCCTTACATCAAAACCGGATTTTTTGACATATAGTTCTGATTTTATAAAATCAGGACGCTTTGTAATGACTGAAGAATCAAGATATTCCGGAACATCAAATATTTTTATATTTTCTATGTTGTTTCGCTGAATATCTTTTAAATCTTTTTCACCGATAAGTGTTATAAGTTGATTTTTTATCACTTCTTGCTCTGCTTCAAGGTTATTGAGTTCTTCCTTGAAACTTGTCAGGGTTTGTTCTTCTGATAGAACTTCCGGTTCACCGCATAGCCCTTTTTCATATTTTATTCTCTGCATTTTGGCAATTTGTTCTTGAAGCTCCACAAGCTTTTTATTGTTTTGTATAAGTCTATCTGTTCTTATCAGGTTAAAATAATTTGCGGTAAAATTACTTGATATAAGAATTCTGGCCATCTGCTCATCTTGAACTGTCATTTCTGAAAGTTTTTTAAAACTTTTAGTTTGTAAGTGATTTTTACCGTATAAATCTATCTCATACGACATAGCTAACGGCAGTAAACATCTGCCCTGTGAATAATCAGGGATAATTACATTCCCAAAATGTACATCACTGGAACGAATTTCCCAGCTTATATTAGGGTCAAATCCGACTTGAGGAAGTTCATTTGCTCTTGCCATTTTTACAACTTCCTGCATTTGCTTTGTTTTTAATGCTGCCATTTTTAAATCAGGGTTTTGTACATATACTTTTTCTAAGTTCCCGACTAATATTTCATCTCCGTATTTGTTCCACCATTCCGTATCAGATGCTGATACTATATTAGAGGTAAATAATATCAATATTAATAATATTGCAATTTTTTTCATACTAAGTGTAAAATCCTCCTTGTGTTATTATCATAACACAAGAATATTTTTTAATTCAAGAAGAAATTTTATAATTTAAAATGTTTGACAAGCCTAACATAATATGGTATTATAAATTTGTTAGGCAAAACGAACATTACGGGGTAAACTTATTTATGGTTAGTGTAAAGCCAATTCCTATCGCATCAGTGCGGCAGCAAGCAAGTGATTTAAAAGTTTTTCACCATCATATTTATGAATATAAGAAAGGTATTCGAAGTCTTATTTTAACCACTGAAAAAAGTATTTATAGAAAACCTATTGAGACTCGTTTGGCACACGAAAAAATAGATTATGCAATACAGGATGTTGATAAAAATAAAATTAATGTTTTCTTTGGTGCTAAAAAGTGTGTAGATGTTGTAAAGACATTTATTCACAAAAAATTAAGCGAATTATCACCGGAGCAGGATTTTATTTTGGGAACACTTCTAGGGTATAACAAAGAAGCCCAATGTGACAGGTATTTGAATATGATGCAAAAGCTTTCCTCAAATAAGAAAAAAGCTGCTAAATAATTTTATTTATACTTTAATCGTTAACTTATTATACTGTGTAAACTGTACACCAGGGGCTTATTCAAAGCCTCTTTTTTATTAGTTACAGGTATAAATTATTTGTGTCAGATAAGAATTCTTCAAATTTTGAACGAAATACAACAAGGTCTGCTTTTGATTCCATAGAATCTCCAGGCTGAATAACTTTAATTGTATCGCATTTTTTCTTCAAGAATTTAAATGTGGATTCTTCTTTCCCTATATAGATTACTGAATAATCTTGATATTCAGAGATTAGTTTTTCCAACAAACCGTTTAGTTCGAAATCAGAAATATGTATTGTAAGTTTATTTTCTTCATCCGAGAGTTTTAGAGTTTCTTTAAATTTACTTTTATTAACAGCATCTTTAATCTCTTTTTTTACAGGTTTTAAATCATCTTTTGATAAGCCTTTTGTATTGATTATGATTGACCAGTCCTGATATTCAAGTATTAGTTTTTTGTTTTCTGCAAACGTTTTAACAAGACCGTTATAAATCTTTTTCAGTTCTTTTTTTATAGCATCGTCAGCCTTATTTTCTTTATTGTTTTGGATTTCCACTTCTGTTCCCAGAACTCCGTATAAATCTACATTCTCTGTATCTACAGGGAATTCCGCTTTGAAATTTTTGATATTTTTATCTGTAATTATGCTTACAGTAATAAATTCTTTTCTTGCGAGGTTTTCGGTTATTCTTTTAAAAGTCGGAGAAAAGAAATAAGAATTACTTGTTCTGATATAAGGCGTAATTCTGTTGTCATAGTCAAGTATCAAGTGTATTTTATCTTTATTAACTATTTTTTCTCTAATATCTTCAAGTGATTTCATATATAACCTCTTTCTTGTAACGAATAAAACTCAAGTCCTAAAATTAGTACCTCCGAAAATTTTTATAAACCCGGTTTTTACCAATATGACTAGAATTTACAAACGCCCAAACTATATGTATGCGGAGGCTTGTTTATTCCCTTAATAGGATTAAACTCAAAGAGATAATGATTAAATTTGACAAATAATTTATTCATATGCCTCCTAATTTACTCATACGAGTATAGCATGTTTTTATAGTTCTGGCAAATAAGTTATTAATACTAAAATGTAAGTTTTTTGAATCCTTTTTCTTTTTAGCAAAGAAAAAGTAACTGGGCGATACTAGACAGTCTTGTATTTCCTCCACGCTCACAGAGTTTCGCCGGCGGAGTATAGCTCCTTCCGGCTTAATCTGTTCGTTATCAGGACTAACTCCTTTCAGTCGTGTTGTCCGTACGGAAATCCGCTCGAACCAGTGCCCCTCTGAATGTCGTTCAAAATTTTCAATCAATTTAAACGTAAAATCAATACTTTCAGCCCTATTGAATTAAATACTACATATTCCGCAAGTGGTTAGCTATGCTAAACGACCTACCGGATACGGTGCATTATCTTAGCTGCGTGCTTGCGGAATTGACACAAGCGAACGAATACAGAAGATATAGAGATTATATTGAAGAGATAATAGATAAATATTGAACAGTGACAAATAGAGCGAGTTATAGTAATATAATTCCACAGGGTAAAAGATGTCCTTTTCGAAACGGAACCGCCAACACAGTAATTTAAGTCTCGGGTTGGTTCCCGACTAGAAAGGGGGCTAATATGGGAAATATCAATCTAACATTAATTTTGCTTATATTGATTTTGTACATATTAAAAAACGGCTCTTACCCAAAAGAATAAGAACCGCTTTAAGTCTCTAAGGGCATCCGGTCAGCTTGGCAAGCTGCCACCCTGTACATATATTATTTACTATGTTCTCCTATTTGTCAACCTCTTGTCCTAGTTCAATACATATTAGACTAAGCAACATTTTCTATGAGTGTATAGTAATATTCCA
>CALUXY010000033.1 GCA_944324855.1 Candidatus Gastranaerophilales bacterium
AATTTCTAACATTATTTGGAAAATGCTTTTTAATGATTGATTGTTACATTTTCGTAATAATCAAGAGAAATATCTACGTACTAGTAAGGTGACTTTTTAGTGGGATGAGAACCTCCAAACGGAGCTTGGTTTAGTTCGAGCGGATTTCCGTACAGACGATGCAGTATAGCTGCTAGTCCGGATAGCGAACAGCTTGAACCGTCAGGATTAAAACTCCATAGACGAAATTCTGTGAGCATGGAGGAAATTCAAGACAATCCCGCCTCATCTATTTTAAACGGGGCTGGTAATATCAGACCTGTTTTTATTAATGTATATTTTTGTACTTTCTAAGCATAATTTTTCTTTAGTTCAAAATTTATACTATATTAATTTTACAAAATTTAGATAATGTAGTTACCCATCTTATAATGGTATTGCCACTCCGACATTAACACTTGTTGTTGATGGGTTTATCTTTGTTACATCGTATATTTGACCTTCTAAAAACACGCTCGCTTTTCCTATTTTTGCAGATATTCCTGTAAAATTGCCGACAGTTGTATCCAGACCTTTTTGACCGTAGGTCAGTTTTGATGCAACATAAGGTGTTGTATAAATACTTGTTTTCTCTGTTATAGGAACAGTAACAGTACAAGGCTGCAGTCTAAATTGAACTGTTTTGGAATTAGGATTAAGATTGTGTCGAATTCTAAAACCACCTGATACAGGGCTGTTACCGTAAGGAGTTGATCCTTTAAAATCAAGTATTGCTCCGGTTGAGCCATCCGTAAAAGAAGTTCCGATACCTGCGTAGCAGCCTAAGCTTCCTTTCCCGACTTTTATTCCTGCATCTATCCCTGCGGTTGAAAAATTACTTCCGTCACATTGTTGAAATGTTGCTGCTGAAACTTTTGTATTCAATCCAGGCATTATAATTTCCTCAATACTTATCCCCTTACTTTTAAAAAGTATTTTTTGCGGTAAAACTTGCCTTTATTTAGAGAAATATTACAATTTTTTAATACTGTCTGGTAATGTTTATTAATTTGAAATAAACTTGTAGCATAAATCAAGAAAGGCGGATGTGTATATGTCAACAATTAATAATATAGCATTCAAAGGCTGGGAAGGTAATGAGCGACTTAAAGGACGGCTTACTAATGAAAAAGAATTAAATAATCTCGCAAATGCTTCAGGTGTTGACAGATTAATAACCAACCTTTCTAAAGAAAGTAAATATTTACCGAATCATGATTTGTATACAACAACAGCAATTAAAAAAGTTAATGGGATGTATTATCATGGTTTTGATTGTGTGTTATTGAATAAAGGTACATCTAAAGAACAGGTTTCTAAAAGTGTTTTTGAGTCTGCTCAAAAATCTGTAGGAAAAGTATATGGTAAATTAGCCGGATTAGATATTGAACCGCCGAAAAAATCAAATATTTTTAAAAAGCTCTTACAGATTTTTAAAAAACATTAATCACTATAAATAAATTCTTCATTCCCGTTTTCATCCAGTATTAATCCGCAAAGGTGCGCATCTTTGTATTTCCCGCATCCTAAATCAATACCGATTTTGCCTTCATCAATGTAAGGTTTCTCAAATTCTGTGTGTCCAAATATAATTTTTTGAGGAAGATTATGCTTTGAATAAATAAATTTACCTCTTATGTAAACCAAATCTCTTTCTGATTGTTTTTCCAATGGTAGTTCCGGATTGATACCGGCATGAACAAACAAATATTTATCGGTTATATAATAAAATTTCAAATTATCAAAAAATTCTTTATGGACTTTATAAATGTTTTCAAAACTTCCGTAACTTTTAATTGTTTGCGGTCCGCCATAATTTTCAAACAGGTAATGGAAATACTCATCATCAGAATGTAGAAATGCGTATTCATGAGAACCTATCAAATAAATACATTTATGAGTTTCGGATTGTTTGATTACTCTATCTATAACTCCTTTGGAATTAGGACCTCTGTCTATGTAATCACCCATAAATACAAAAATATCATCAGGTTTTGTTTCTATCTTTGATAAAAGATTTTCTAGTTTTCCGAGTTCTCCATGTATATCCGTTATTGCTATATATCTTGACATTGTTGTTTTATCCACTCCATAATAATTTCAACTAAATATTCCTGCTGCGATTGGGTTAATTCGACTCCCTTTTTAAATCCGTGCCATTTTTCTACACATTTTCTACAGCAGCAGGCTGTTGCATGCTGCGCAACAAATACAGGATGATTTCTCATAGGTGTTTGTTTTCCGTCATTTGGAATAAATGCCGGGGCAATTCTTTTGGAAATAAAATCCTGTGCGTGTTTTTTGATTGTATCAAATCCTTTATCTTTTATATAAGCTTTATCTTTGGCAGATAATTTGAATCTGCTTCTGAATTCGGATTTTGCAAGTCTTTCAAGAATATTTACTGTCATAACTATATTATAGAACACAAAAATTGATTTGAATTATAATTATAAAGTGATAATATTTGAATGTTAGATAACTAAAACACTTTAAGGCATAATTATGGATGAAATCTGGTTATTAATAAAAGCTACAGCTCTTGCCGGTATCGGAGGAACGGGGCTTGGCGGTGTAATTGGAGCACTCTTCAAGCGGGATTCCAAAAGAACTGTCAGTCTTTTATTGAGTTTCGCAGGCGGTGTTATGACATCTATTGTATGTTTTGATTTGATTGACAGCGCAATAGCTACTAAAACAAATATTTTTATTATAGCTTTTGGTATTATTATCGGGGTTGTAATGGTGTATCTTTTAAACCTTTATATAGACAGGGTTACAAACCATGAAGTAAGACACATCGGTAAGAATCACCCTGCAACTGCAGATGACTTGGATGAAATAATCCACAGTAACCATTTATCCGTTCATATGAAAAGACGTGATACAAAATTATCGTTGTTTATTGCAGGATTAATTATGGCATCTGCTATTGCTCTTCATAATCTTCCTGAAGGAATGACTATAGGTGCATCATTTATAAATAATAAGGGAGTGATGAGCGGTTCTGCACTTGTTCTTGCGGTTCTTATCGGGTTGCATAATATCCCCGAAGGTATGGCAATATCTGTTCCGCTTATTAATGGCGGAGTAAAAAGACGTAAGGCTATTTTAATAACTGCACTCAGCGGTGCTCCGACAATAATAGGTGCTTTAATAGGGTATTTTATTGGTGATATAGGAGCTTTAGGTTTAGCGCTCAGTTTATGTTTTGCAAGCGGGGCAATGCTTTATGTAACATTTGGTGAAATTCTGCCGCAATCTATTCTTATGTATAGAAGCAAACTTCCGGCGTTTTCATTTATTGGCGGTATGCTTTTAGGCTTGATTGTGATAAATATTTAGTATGGATAAAAGTTTCTTTACTCGTAATACCGTTACAGTTGCAAAAGATTTATTAGGTAAAAATCTTTGCAGGATGTATGATGGCCAACTTTATAAAGGTATGATTGTTGAAACAGAAGCTTATAGACAGGATGAGCCGGCATGTCATGCATATTGCGGGCTTACTCCAAGAAATCAGGTTATGTTCAAAACCGGCGGTATAAGTTATGTTTATTTTATTTACGGTATGCATTTTTGTGTAAATGTTGTGACAGAGCTGAATGGCTGCGGCTGTGCTGTTTTGATAAGAGCTTTGGAACCTGTTTTAAATATTGATAATACGAATGGTCCTGCCAAATTATGCAATGCCATGCATATTACAAGAGGAGAAAATGGACTGGATTTAACTAATGAAAAATCCGGTTTATGGATTAAAGAGAATAAGATTATTGAGCCTGAAAACATAGTAACAACGACCAGGATTGGAATATCTCAAGCGGTTGATTATCCTTGGCGGTTTTATATAAAAGACAACCCATGGGTTTCAAAAGCTAAATAACAGGTAATGAAAATCCAAAAGTACACGTTTCATTAATATCACTTGAAGCATATATTTTACCGTTATGAGCATCAATAATTTGTTTGGCTAAATATAATCCCAAGCCGGTGCTTGTTTTATGAAATCTGGTGTTATCAGTTGTCTTATATTTCTCAAAGATATCTGCTAAACGTTCTTCCGGTATATATTTACTATGGTTTTTAATTTCAAAACTTATATTATTGTTATCTTCATATAAGTTTATAGTGATTTGGGTATTTCTATATCCATAATTTATTGCATTAGATAAAAGATTCATAATGACACGTTTTATCTGAGATTTATCAGCGAAAACGTTTGATATACAGTTATTGTTTATGATAATTGTTTGATTTTTTTCTTTATAAAAATTTGTTAATTGTTTTACGGTATCAGATACCAAATCATTTAAACAAATTTCTTCATTGTAAACTTTAATTTCTCCGTTATCATACATATATGTATCAAGAATAGTAAATATTAATTCCGACATATATTTGCAGGATGTTTGAACTTGTGATAATAATTCTCTCTGGTTAACGGCTAACTCTCCGAAACTTTTATCAAGAATAATATCAAGAGCTTTTATTTGGGCAAGTGTTGGTGTCTTTAAATCATGAGTTAATGTTGCAACAAATGTGTTTTTTCTATCTTCAATATCTTTCTCTTCATCAATATTTTTATGTAATATAACCATTTTTATAACATTTCCTTTATTGTCATAAACCGGATATTTCATTATTCTGTACCAGCCTGTAACTCCGTTTAAGCAAGTTTGTCTTTCTGTTACATAAGGTTGTTTTGTTTTTATTACAGCTTCATCTTCTTTTTGCAGCATATCTAATTTATTCGGGTTGCAGAGGGTGTAAATATTTTTTCCAATTATATTATTATTTTTATTACCTGTTATTTCTAAAAAATATTTATTTGCTTGCAAAATTTTACCGTTTATATCTTTCAAAAAGATGATAAATGGTGTGTCATCAATGATTGTTTTGATTTGTGAGTGCTGTAATAAAATTCTTTTTCTTAGTTTTTCTGTTTTAAATACGTACCAGGTTAAAACTGCAAACATACATATAATAATTAGCAGGGTTATTTGTACGGCACTGATTGGAGAAATGTGTTTTGATGTGTGAAGAAGTGTGTGTGTTAATAAAAACAAAATTGATAATACGGAAATAACTCCGCAAATAGATATAATCTTGAAATACAAAACTATCCCCTTAGCTGTTTAGATAAAAATTATTTTTATTTTATATATAATAAAATTATTTCTATTTGTGTATTAGCCATTAGTCTAATTTAATATTTTTACTTTTTAATAAATAATGGTATTTATATTGATTTTGCTAGTTAGAATCTATTTTTATACTGTCTAAAAATATTTAAAAATAATTTTAAATATTTACAAAAATTAATAGTTATCAACAATTAAATACATATTTATACTAGTTGGAAATAAAATTTCACCAAAATTATAATACTAATTAAGATGGGAGTTAATCAGAATATTCAAAAAAAATTTGGTGCAAAACTAGCCTATATAAGAAAAAGTAAAAAACTTTCTCAGATAAAGCTTGCTGAATTGGTTGATATGAATTTTAATTATATTGGCCAGATTGAACGCGGTGAAGCTAATGTTACAATAAAAACGATGATAACATTGGCTGATGCTCTCAATGTGGAATTAAAAACTTTATTTGATTTTACTTTTTAGTAAAAAAAAGAGACGTAAACGTCTCTTGGAATTAAGAATAGCTGGAAGTATGAAAAAGATTTAATACAATTATTTAACAAGAAAGACATTTGTTTGAATATTACCCGACTCACTAATTTTTTATTGAATTGTAAATTATTTGCCCAATTCTTTTTTATTGCTACGATATAATTATGGCTAAGGTATTACTGATTTCAGAAAATAAAAAATACGAAAAAGATATTAAATCAATTCTTGCGGGACATGAATTAATAACCTGTTCTGATGAAGTTTTGATTATTGATATTTTAAAAGTTGAAAATCCTGATATTGTAATGTTTGATTGCGATATTGAGTCGATTGATTTCAAGTCTATTTACCGTCAAATTAAAGAGTTTAATGTTATAAGCATTCTTATTTTGAACAATAAAGAAGTATCAAAAGATATACTAAACCATGCAAATATGTTTGTATCTTACCCGTTTTCTCCGGCAGTTGTCAGTGCATCAATTAATTCTTGCCTTAAGACAAAGAAATCGCTTGTAAAACTGGCAAAGTCAAATAAAGAACTTGCAAGCAGTCTTTATCAGTTAAATGTTCTTTATTCTACTACATCCCAATTATCAGGGAGTCTTGATAAGGAACAATTGATATCAATTATGAACGACGGTATTGAGAAATCCTTAAACTATAATCTTTTGTGTACTTTGACTTTTAAAACTCCGGATGAGCCGATTCTTTTAATTGATTCTACGTATAACCCTTCTGAACGTTTGGTTGAGTCTTTGAAATTACGTGCGGTAATGAATTATAAATCACGTAACTTCACCAATAATTTTGCAATAAATATAAATGATATCAAAGTTGAAAAGAAAGTTAAATATGCAATAACGGATTATGATTTTGAAGTATTGAATTTTGATAATTTGTTATCTTTCATAGATGTAAATGACGAATGTCATGGTTTTACTGAAATATTTAGAGAAACTGATTTTACACTTGAAGATTCAACGTGTTTTCAGACAATTGTTCAGCAAGTTGCACTACCTTTAAAGAGTGCGATTTTGTATCAGGAAATTGCGGAAACAAATAAGAAACTGGCAAAACTTGAACGGCTGAAATCAGAGTTTATATCAATTGTATCCCATGAATTAAGAACCCCTTTGACAACTATAAAAAATGCGCTAGATATCATATCAAGCGGGAAAACCGGAGAATTGCCAGAAAACACTTCAAAATTTATTGATATGGCAAGTAGAAATGTTGTAAGGCTATCAGGGATTATAAATGATTTGCTTGATATATCAAAAATTGAGGCAGGTAAACTTGATTTCAAATATGCAATTACTAAACTTGAGCCGGTTATTGAATATGTAAAGAACAATCTTCAAAATGTAGCAAAAGATAAAAATATACAGATAGATTATGTATCAGGAGTAAATGGCTCTGATAACATTTATGCTGATACAAACAGACTTGAGCAAGTATTGACAAATCTTGTTTCAAATGCAATCAAATTCACTCCGGAGAAAGGTAAAATTACTATTTCATCAAAGATTATTAATGCAAAAGATATTTTAGTTGAAGAATGTTTTAAACCGGATATCGAACGATTAAACGGGGATTACATTCAGGTGTGCGTATCGGATCAGGGTATAGGAATAGAAAAAGATAAACTTAAACAAGTATTTGATAAATTCCAACAAATAGAGAATTCTTTATCACGTAAAGTCGGCGGCTCCGGTCTTGGTTTAGCTATCGCTAAACAGCTTGTTGAATCTCATAACGGTGCAATTTGGTGTGACAGTGTTATAAATAAAGGTTCAAATTTCTATTTTGTAATCCCTGTTGCCACCGATAAGAATAATTTCTTATTGAATAAAAAACAATTGATTCAAAAGGCCAGAGAGAAAAACTCAACGCTTCTTTCGATTAAAATGAAAGCATCTAAAGATGTTATGGAACATTTAATAAGTGATAAAGATATTTTTAAAGAAACATATCTTAGTAATTCTTTACTTGAATCTGAAAATGAGAATAGTATCTTAACACTTGCAATAGTTGACGGGAATAAGAGTTTTGCAGAATTTTTGCATAAGCGAATTAATGATGTTATATCATCTGACACTGATAAGTACAAAAATTGTGATATAATGTACTCATACGAGATTGAAGGAGTATCTGATGAAAAAAATTCTTATAGTAGATGATGAACAGGATATTGTTGAAAGTCTTAAATTTGTCTTAGAAGTAAGCGGATATACCTGTTATTGTGCATATAACGGAGAGGATGGGCTTCGTATGGCTAAGGAATTGACTCCGGATTTAATTATACTTGATGTTATGATGCCAAAGATTAACGGTTATAAAATCAGCCGTTTGTTAAAATATGATAAAAAATATAAAGATATTCCTATAATAATGGTTACAGCTCGTTCTCAAGAAGAAGATAAATTGATTGGCGAAGAAACAGGTGTCGATGAATATATTACAAAACCTTTTGATTTAGATTATGTTGTTCAAAGGGTAAAGAATTATTTGGGATAGATTTTAATGGAAGTTGTTACAAATAAAACGCTTGAAAAATGGAAGTATGAACTTGTCAGAGACGGACTTGTTCCTTATGAAGTTTTGGAACAGGCTGAAAGTATTGCGAATGCCGAAAATATTAATATCGGGCAGGCTTTGATAAACTCAGGAATTTTATCAGAAGAAACGTTGTTGAAATTTTTGGAACAAAAACTTCATATTCCGTATGTAAATCTTGATGATTATTCTCTTGATGTAAATTGTCTTAAGTATATAAGTTTTGCAGATGCTTCTAAATATAAAATTATTCCGCTGTTCAAGATAGAAGATGTATTGACTGTTGCGATGACCGATCCTCTGGATTTGTTTGTTGTTGATAAAATAATGGAATCAGCAGAGTGTTCAATAGAACCTGTCTTATCATCAGAGTCAAGTATCTTAGCTAAAATAGATGAATATTACAAAACATCGGATACTGTAGACAAAATATTTACAAAGGAATATGATGCATCATTTGACTGGCGAGATGAATTGCATAAAGATGATTTGTCAGAAGAACATATACAAAAGATTATTAGAGCAATATTAAAGCAGGCATTATTTGAAGATGTTCATGAACTTTATTTTGAACAGACAGATGAAGGTTTGAATGTTGTATTTAAAAAACAAAATGAATCGTTTTCTAAAGGTACAATTCCGCATATCCTTGTAACATCGTTTGTGTCTAAATTAAAACTGTTATCGAATTTGGATCCTTCTGTTTGCGAAGTTCCGCAGCTTGGCAAGTTGTGTTTTAAAGTCGATGAAACTACTCTTGTAGCAAGCGTATCAGCTTTTCCTACAATTATCGGCGAAAGAATTGCTCTTAAAATTTATAAACCGCCGAAGGAACTTGCTGAGATTATTAAGGATGAACGTCAAAGAAAATTACTGCAGGATTCTTTAGAAAAACCCGGAATTTTGCTTGTTTGCGGCTCTCAGTTGAGTGGTAAAACTCATATTATTTATTCACTCTTATTAGAGGCGGCGAAATCTAACAAAAATATAATGACGATAGAATCATTATCAAAATATAATCTGCCTAAAGTTCATCAATGTGAATTGAATGAAAATGTTGGATTTAATCTTGATAAAGCACTAAGATTTATTGAGTTTCAATCCCCGGATATTATATATCTTGAAGGTGTTAAAACAAAGCAGGCATTTGAATATTTTTCAGAACTTGTTTATAACGATAAGACGGTTATAACAGAATTTATGGCAAACAATATGACGGATTTAAGAGAGAAAATGAGTTTTGAGGACTTTCAGTCATTTAAATCTCTTATTACTGCTATGATTTTCATTCATTCGCATGACAGTATTGAGGTTTTTGATAAAGCCGCTATTCAAAAATATATTGCATAGTGAACTTAATCAAATAATGGGGTTCGTGCCGCTCCAAATACCGCATCTGTATTTCTTTGGCAGTCAGGAGTAAATGAAATTAACCGCCAAATATTGAATGTTATTTGCGAAATAATATAACTGCTCAATATCCGGCAAGCAAACTCGCTTTGCTCTGGCAATGCTTACTTTTTTCTTAGATTTACCCATCTTTATCCATTTAAATAATCATCAAATGTTTTCTCAATAACTCTATATCCGCAGCCTTCGTGAAGTTTCCCGGGGTAATATATCTTTTTTGCCGGATATTTTTTACACATAGGTAATCTTTTTTCATATACTGAACATAATCCTTCATCTGTTACGTATTTGCAGGCAAAAATCAGATTCCCGTCTTTATCTTTACCTCTTATATAAAAACGCCGGTAAGATGGAAACAAAAATTGCATAATTTTAAATTCTTTTTCTGAATACGTGTCAAAACTGTACATATACCTGCAGCATTTACCGCATTTTTTGCATTCCCCTTCAATAGAGTACTCGACTCTTTCCGGTACAAAATATGAGAGAAATTCATTTTTTAGTGTTTCCCAAAAATCAAGCATGCTTAATATTATACTCTCAGATAATTTTTTTGGTACAATATTATATTATTAGGTAGGAGTATATAGAAGGTAAGCTTTATGTCAAAATATGTCGTTCCTAAGCGAATGAAAAAATATAATACAAAAGTATCAAATTCATCTTCTGATGATGGTTCTATGCTTGATACAATAAAAAGGTTATTTATTGTTGGAGCCGCCTGTGTTTTAGCGGGTTTTGTCGCATTGAAATTATATCTGGCAATTCTTCCGCCGATTGCAAACCTTTCAGATTTTAAGCCTAATATGGTAACAAAATTCTTGTCTGCGGATGGTGAAGTTATAAAAACATTTAATGCTTGTACCTTCTCAAAAGTAGAGGCTAATCAAATTCCGAAAGAATTGAAAGAAGCTATTGTTGCAACAGAAGACAAAAACTTCTACAATCACCCGGGGTATGATTTATGCGGGGTAGCTCGTTCTGCCGTCGAAAACGCTATTGCAGGACGTGTAGTTCAAGGCGGTAGTACTATTACACAGCAATTGTCAAGAATGTTGTTCTTATCAAATGAACAGTCATATTCCAGAAAAATAAAGGAAATTATAATTGCTGCTCAAATAGAAAAATCTATTACAAAAGATCAGATACTAACAATGTATTTGAATAATGTTTATTTAGGTTCAGGTGCTTATGGTGTTGAAGGCGCTGCACAAATATATTTTGCAAAACACTTAGACCAGTTAACACTTGCAGAAATGGCTCTTCTTGCAGGTTTGCCTCAGGCTCCTTCTGTTTATTCACCGTTTAATAATCCGGAACTTGCTAAAAAGAGAAGAAATCAGGTCCTTTTGAGAATGTATAAGATGAAATACATTGATAAAGAAACTATGGAGAAGGCACAGGCTGAAAAAATACACCTTACATCTATGCCTACATCATATCTTTTGAATAAAGCGCCTTATTTCTGCGATATGATAATGAACGAGCTTGAGAAATTAGGGTTCTCTGAACAAGAAATAAGTCAGGGCGGTTATAAAATTATTACAACCCTTGATTATAAAACTCAAATAAAAGCTAATGAAGCGATAGTAAACGAATTAAACGCCTATGGCTTGCGCGGGGATAAAAATCAGGCGGCAGTATTTGCATTTTCTCCTGTTGACGGCAAAATTTTAGCTTATGCAGGCGGAAAAGACTACGCAAAAAGTCAGTATGATAGAGTCACTCAAGCTGTTAGACCTCCAGGTTCTGCTTTTAAACCGTTTATTTATACTGCAGCTGTAGAAAAAGGGGTTTCACCAAATGACTTAATTGATGATAAACCTTTTAAAGCAGGAACCTGGACTCCGCATAACTATGGTAACAAGTATAGGGGGCAAATCCCTGTATATAAAGCTTTGATGATTTCTTCCAATGTTTGCGCAGCAAGATTAATTCAATATGTCGGAGTAAGAGCAGTAATTCAAATGGCAAGAATTATGGGTATAACAACTCCATTGGAATACGATTATACAATTGCGCTTGGTTCAAACGGGGTTAAACTTTATGAACTTACAAGAGCGTACGGTATATTTGCAAACGGCGGATTTAAAGTTGAACCGTACGGGATTGAAAGGATTGAATCTTCACGTGGAAAAGTTTTATATTCAGCTTCCCGCCCAAGAATTACAAAGGTATTGAGTACAGATACCGCTGCAATTATGACTGCAATGATGAAAACAGTTATTGAACATGGTACAGGTCTTGCTGCTCGAATAGGAAAACCTGCTGCCGGTAAAACAGGTACTACAGATGATTATAAGGATGCCTGGTTTGTTGGTTATACTCCGACAATTGTAATGGGGGTATGGGTCGGTAACGATGATAATACTCGAATGGGCGGCCTGACAGGAGGTACTGTTCCTGCTCTTATCTGGCGTGATATTATGAAAGTTGCTGTAGAAAGTATTGGCAGTGATGATTTCCAATATCCGGAGGTTGTACTTGACGGCGCACCTAAGAAAAATAATCCAAAATTAACTTCTGACAACAATAATGTACAATCAAATGAGTCAAGAATTGAAGATGGTGAATCGGCAGAAGTGCCTATGACTGTGGTAACTCCTGTGCAACATCAGCCTGTTGAGGTTCCGGCAGTCCAGCCGCAGGTGCAGACACCTTCCAGAGTAGAAACACCTGTTCCTTCTGCAGCTCCTTCTGCATCCCAAACTCAGGCTCCGGTACCATCGCCGGTGATGAATTAACAATAGAGGAAATATAAATGGATAATTTAAATTTTGAATTTATAAAACAATTAGGACAAGGTTCAAATAAACAGCAGACTGCAACATTAAATAAAACACAAGATGTTATTGATTATGAAACACAATTTGAACTTACATACAATGACTATATCGGAATGACAAAAGCATTGGAAATCGCATCGGAGTTTTTTGATGTGAATTGTGCGGTTTTGACAAAAGGTTCTCAAGTAACGGGTGCAGCTTTAGGGGCAGATTTATCCGAAGCATTGGTAAAAGCTATAGATTGTAATCCTGTAGATGCATTGTCGGGGGTTGCTGCTTTTACAACAAAAGTGGATAAAAAAACGGCCATGCAATTAAGCGCCGGACATTTGGTTGCGGCTCCGGACTTTGATGATGATGCGGCTGCAGTTTTTGATAAAAATTCTATCAGATATGTAAAAATAAATACTCCTTTAAGGGATTTTAAGAATTTTGTTGATGAAGAGATTACAATAACACCTTTCGGGACATTAGTTCAAGACAGAAATAAGTCAGAACTAAACAAAGATAGTTTCAAAGTTGTTACTAAAACCAAGCCGTCTGTTGAACAGGTTGAAGATAGTATATTTGCCTGGAAAGTTGCAAAATATATCAAAAGTAATGCTATTGTAATTGTGAAAAATTTAAAGACTTTGGCAATTGCTCAAGGCTTACAAAGCCAGGCTTCTGAATTTGCAATGAACTATGCATGCGATACCGCAAAAGAAGCAATTATGGCATCAGATTTACCAATTACAGTTGCAGATTTTAATGCTGCCGTTCAAAATCGGGTTTCAATGTTTATACTTCCCGGTGTAACTCAAGAAATTATAAAACTTGCTGATAAATACGAAAAAGTTATTATTACAACCGGCTTTACGACATCCCTGCATTAAAATATGAATTTTTGTAACAATTTTATTAACATTAGCAAAAAACCTAAAAAAAAATACTTTATATAAATGTGTGTTAATAAATTGTAGTAGGTAGAAATGACTGTAGCTCTGGCAAATGCATTAAGAAAAGGTTGGTTTGCTTATACAAACGGCGAAAAGGGTAATAATTATACCCGTGCTGACCGTCTGGAAAGAAAAGTTACATCTTATTGTCAGGATATAGCTGCTACAGATGAGGCTATTAAAGTTGCAAAAGAAACAACAAAAGGTTCTCGATATGTTAATGCGCTAACTAATACATTAAATTCTTCAAAATCAACAAGTAAACTTTTAGAGTGGGCTGGTAAGGGGGCAAATTTTGCTTCAAAAGCAGTTAACCCTATATTATGTGTTGCATCAGGTGCAAGAGTTTTATCAGCAGAAGATAAGAAGTCTGCATTGTTACAGGAAGCCGGTGCAATGGGCGGTATGTTTCTTTTTGAAGGAATTATAAAAAAGAATCTTGGCTTAAACGGAAAACCGGCAGCTTATGTTAATAATAAAGTTTTATCCGGAGCTGCAAAAACTATTAAGACATTTGCTGCAACTAATAAATTCTTAAAACATATACCAACAAATAGGCTTACAGGTATTTTAAAAGCTGCGATATTTGTAATTGGTTCTTGTACAGGTTTTGCATTGGGCGGAAAATTAGGTAAAACGGTTGCAGATAATACGACTGCAAAAGATTTTCAGATGAAAAAAATGATGGCTGAACAAGCTAAAATAAATGAATTAAATAAATCTAATGCCGGTCAAATGACTAATGTTATTGCTTAATTTTAATTTTGCCTGTTTCTTTATAAAGAACTTCAAAGTTTGTTTTTGAATGTCTGTAGTTTTGTATGGTTGCTTCTAAAGAAACATTAAAAAGCAGATATATAATAGGAACTGTAATAATAAATGTTACTATACTTATTATAAGCTTTGTTGTACGTTCTATTCTTTGTTTTTCGGCACGTTGTTCTTCTGATAACCTGTTTTGTTCTTCCAGTACGTCGTTAATTAGTTTTTTACGTTCTGCAAGAGTCAGTGAGTCTAAGAACGGTTCATTCTCATGATTAATATAAATAACATATTTTTTATAGACCGCATTCATTTTCGCTTCTTCAAGCGGGGCTAATGTTTCTTCTTGTGCAGGCTGAGCAGGCGGTGGTGATAAAATTGACAATGTAGGCGGACTTTGCGGTTCTTCTTCTTTTGGAGTTTCTTTCGGACGTTCAAGAATATCTGCAGTAACGTTTACTGCACCATTTTCAGCAGGCAAGCCTTCTTGTATCTGGATATCTTCTTGTTTATCAAGTTCTTCGGCTTTCCCTTCGGCTAATTCCATTTTTTTCTGTTCTTCTTTAGCTCTGCTTTCCAGTTGTGCTAAAAGATCCGGAGTAATATCAGAATTTGCAAGTGTCAGCAGATTGTTCACCTCAATAGGGTCATTCTCGTTAAATGTTAACGGAAGTTTTGGTTGAGGTGGTACTGGCTGGGGTTCATTGGAATTATTAATCATATCATTAATTGTTTTAGGTGTATCTTTTTCGTTATCCAAATCTTCAACTCTCTCTGTTTGTATTATAATTAAATTATACAATGTAATTTTAAATTATTCAATGAGTTGAGGGAAAATGAAAATAGATAAGACTAAACTATTGGAGCTGGTAGAGAATTTGAATAAGCCAAAGATTTTGGTAGTTGGGGATTTGGCTCTTGATGAGATGGTTTATGGAGACACGGAGCGAATTTCCAGAGAAGCTCCTGTATTAATTTTGAAGCACACTCATACAAATTTAATTCTAGGTGCTGCATCCAATGCTGCACATAATGTTTCAACAATTAATCATGGAAAAGTTAGTGTAGCGGGTGTAATAGGTGATGATTATCAGGCTTCTGATTTATTAAAAGCGTTTGATGCTGCCGGAGTTAATTGTAAATATCTTGTTACGGATAAAGATAGAAAAACTGTTACTAAAACAAGAATTTCCGGTTCATGTTTTCAATCAATAACTCAACAAATTGTAAGAATAGATAGACAAACAGATTTGCCTTTATCTGAAGAAACAGAAAATAAACTTATTTCAAATCTTGAAAAAGCGATACCGGAGCATGATGCGGTAATTTTATCAAATTATCATATTGGAACTTTGACTGATAAAATTATAAACAAATCAATAGAGTTATGTAAAAAATATAATAAAATAGTTGTTGTTGATGCACAAAAAGATTTGGATAAATATCAGAATGTGACTTCCATGACTCCAAATTTACCGGATACTCAAAAATATGTTGGTTTTGAAGTAAAATCAACTGATGATTTAAAAAGTGCAGGTAAAAAACTTTTAGAAGATACAAATGCGGAATTTGTGCTTGTAACCTGTGGTTCTGATGGTATGGCAGTATTTGAAAAAGGAGATAAGTTTACCAAAATACCTGTATTTAACAAATCGGAAGTATTTGATGTTACAGGTGCGGGAGATACTGTTACTGCGGTATATACGCTTGCTTTAGCATCCGGTGCTGAACCTGTTTATGCAGCGATTATAGGGAATATTGCAGCAAGTATTGTAATTAAACAATTTGGTTGTGCAACAACTACAATCGAAGAAATAAAAGAAATTATAGAACAAAGAATAAATAAGAATTAGGAGAGATTTATGAGGAATAAATTAGTTGATATTATTATCATTATAGGGATATTACTTGCTATTTGTGTAGGTGTTATAACTATCAAACATTATAGAGAGACTGCATCAAAACAAATAGAAGCAACTTCTAAAATAAATTTTGTTGTTTATTTGAGAGGGGTAACTCTCACCAATGATGATATGCCTGTAAAAAAATCTGATAAAACTTTTATCAGCATAAGAAACGTTCCTTATACTGATTTGGATATTGTTGATGTTGTTTATTCTCCAAAGATGACAACGATATCTGCTAATAATTCTAAAGGTTATAGTATTGTTCCGGATGCATCTCAGCCGCATACTTATGATATTGCGGTAACTGTGACTGATACAGCCAAAATTACAAAAGACGGTGCAGTAGTCGGCGGTAATAAAATTAAAATGGGATTACCGATAACATTAGAGGGTAAGACTTACAAATTAACAGGTACGGTTTCTGATATTAATATAGAAGGTTAATATGTTTCTGAATAGTGTATTAAATATATTGCAAAAACCGTTCGGTAAAATTTACGAATCAAGCTTAATTTTGAAAAATTTGGATAAGTTAATCTTGATATCAATTTTATGTACTTATATTTTTTCAACGTTCTTAAGCTCTGATGTTGCCGGATATCTTTGCTTTATTACATTCTTATTAACGATAGTAAGAATAATAACAAAACCGGGTGACAGTTTTAAGTGTGAAAAGTTTGAATTATTTTTACTTGCATATTTTATGCTGTCAATAGTGAGTGTTGCCGGTTCAACACTTTTGGCACTGAGTTTAAAAGGATTTTTTAAGACATTTATTTATCTTAGTTTTTATTTGTCGGTAGTACATCATTTAAAATACAACCGGCAAAGTATTTTGCCTATTTTGTGGTGTATAGCAGGGTGTGTAACTTTTGAATCGCTTGTCGGATTGAGTCAAAACTTTGTTCAGGTAGGTGAAATTTCCGGCTGGCAGGATACTTCACGTTTGAATCCGGAAGAAGTTATGACAAGAGTTTATGGAACATTACAGCCTTTGAATCCGAATCTTTTAGGCGGATATCTGGTTGCAGGGATTTCTTCGGTATACGGGCTTTGCGCTTATTATTTATCGGAAGCTAATTATAAACGTGGTGTAAGTTTTCTATTATTGTCAATTCTTGCATCGATTACTTTATTTTTAACAGGATGCAGAGGTTCTTATATCGGATTATTTTTGATTACAACATTAATATTTGTTATAAGTTTAAAATTTTTCTGGCCGACTTATAAAAAAATATATTTTTCTGTTATATCTGCAGTTGTGGGTGTTGCAACATGTGCTATACTTGCGGTATCTTCTTTAAGAGCCAGAGTATTTTCTATTTTTGCAATGCGCGCGGATAGTTCAAACTCTTTCAGGTTCAACGTTTATCAAGCTGCAGTTCAGATGTTTAAAGATAATTGGCTTTTAGGCATTGGCATGGGGAATCAAAATTTCCGGGAAATATACGGGCTTTATATGAAAACTGGGTTTGATGCTTTGAGCGCTTATAATATTTATCTTGAAACAGCGGTTGAAAGCGGTATATTTGCACTGATTGCATTTTTAGGTTTTTTGATTACTCTTGTTGTTGACGGCGCAAAGTTTATTTATAAATCTTCTAATGTAAAATCTGTTATACTGGCATCTATTGCACTTGTATCTGTATGCGGTGTAATGATTCACGGTATGGTTGATACTGTATTCTTCAGACCGCAGATACAGATTATTTTTTGGAGTATGGTTGCGATTTTGGCATCATTTATTGGTGTTAATGAGAAATGCTAGAATTTATTAACATCTCGTAATATTTGTTCGACAATAGTTCAAAAGATATTATACATAATCTATATATAAATGTAACGGTTACTATCACATAAGGGATATATGAGTATTGTTTTATTCAAGGGATTGGATACGAATTATTGAGTAAGCTTAAAACGCTTGCTATACTTTTGTTTGCAAATGAGACATAAAAAACTGAATCAAAGACTTCACCCTTGAACCCATTAAACAGATTTCAATCTGAATTTATTTCGTCGATTCACGACTTAAGAAAATATTGTCGACCTAAATTTTAACCAAGCGGGTAAGCTTGAATTGTAGCTACCACAATTCATTTACCCCTTTAGGTTCTTACCAGTGTAGCAGCATAATTTCAATTCAATCTTCATTTACCCTGCTTAGCAAAAAATTTCATGATTAAATAGTAACAGAAAGGTTAAAACTTAACCTCACCCAGTTATAAAGACTTTGCTAGAGATTGTTTAACTTTTCTGTTTTTTCAACAAAGCTTAAGAAACACTTTTTATTTTGATACTTGAAACGGGATTGCCTGTTGAATTTAGTCAATTAAAACAACAATAGAAGTTTATCTTAAAAACAAATCAATAGTAGGCGTTGACACTCTCAAAGACACATTAGTGTATTTTGTTAACGGGAGATTTAAAGAATTTAAAACTAACGTACAAGGTTTTAAACAAGCCGTAAAATTGACAAACTCTTCTTACTGGGCGATTAAGGGGCGTATTGTTTCGGACATCCTTTTTCTAGATTCCTTCTTGATTGCGGATGCGAAGTCTATGATTTAACCCACTTTTAACTAAATCCTGGAGAACGGATCTTAAAGTTTCTTCTCCTAAAAACGATTATGGGGATGCGAAAGTTATCTCTCTTTTTGCCAATATAGAGAATATGCATAAAGTTTCTCTACTAACTATTAGACTCAAAGAAAAATTAACTACCAGAAAAGCTCTCATTAAACAAAAAACTCAGATTACTAATTCCTTAAATATATTGTGCGCTACAAGAGGTGAACAAATGCCTTTTAAAGGCTTAACTCGTAAAAAAGTACTAGTTTGATTGAATAACCAAAATGACATAATTATTCAAACAAATGCTCAAATCTTAGAAACAATCCTATCAGGAATTAATAACCGAGAAAAGAAATAATAAAGGCAGTAATCGTATCTTTAATAGTATTTTCTACTCCTTATCCATTGCTCAAAAAGATACAATTTGAAAGCTAAAACATATTACGAAAAAATTGAAAGAAGGTAAATCCCCCAGACACGCTAGAAAATTTCTCGCCAGACAGTTAACCAATATCGTTTTTAAAATCTGAAAGATAACTCTGTACCAGGGGGACCATAATTATTTCCCTGGTTGTAGAGTTAAGTTTTATTAATTTTACTAGAAGTATCTCTACACTCTCCTCAAGGAGAGGGCAATCTTAAAACTACTTAATCTCCTAATCTCTTTCAAAAAAGTGAGAAAAAAAACCTCACTTTAAAAAAAATACCAATTATATTATAATACATGTAGCTATGAAAAAGAGTATTTGTTTAATATTTATTTTTATATGTTTTACAAACTTAGCTTTTGCAGAAGAGATTAAGCTGGTTCCTGATGCAGAAGCACCTCTTGAAAAGAATATTAATCTTGAAACGCCGGATAAAGAACTTATGGAAAACAGTCCGCAAAGACTACATAATCATGGTATTATTTTGCAAAATAGTATTCCACCGATAGGCGGCGTAAAATATAACAGCGGAGTTTTACATTCTGAAAGACCTGTGACAGATTCTAATTCTAACAAGACAAAGGAATAAATTAAGCTTTAATTTAAAGTGCGGGGTTTGTATGAAAAAAATTATTATACTGTTATTGTGCCTGTTTATTCCTATATCAGTATTTGCAAATGATGAACAGGTTATACAGCAGCGAATAGATGATATCGGTACAAAATTACTCAATGCGAACAAAATAGAAAAACGAATTGTATTTGTATACTCGGATGAAGATAAACAAAGCCTTTTGGATATGGACACAATGCTTGAATCCGGACAGGTAATTGTTTATCGAAATATTTATAAAAATATTGAAGATGACAACGAGTTAGCCGCAGGGCTCGCAAGAGGAATATCAAATTCCATAAAATCACTCGATGGTCTGTGGGGCGGAACATTAACCGCACTTCAAATAAAACTTGCGCCAAAGAAATTCCAAATTGTTGCAGATAAAAGAGC
>CALUXY010000034.1 GCA_944324855.1 Candidatus Gastranaerophilales bacterium
AGAAAGAAGAAGCTGAAGAATTAAAGAAAAAATTAGAAGAAGCTGGTGCTACTGTTGAATTAAAGTAGTTCTTTCTTGATAATTCTTAAAATGTTTAAGGAACAGGGCTTTTATAAGTCCTGTTCCTTTTAAAAGAAAAATTACTTGAATTTTGAATATGCTTATGAGATAATTGTTTCAGTCGGTTGTTCTATTGTTAATAGAGCACCAGCCAATGAAAAGTTAATAATATAATATGGCAAGGTAGCCGACATTAGTTCTGTGAGCGAAGCGAGCTAGAAATAATGGAGTCCTGAACTTGTTTCAGGATCTGAGCGGGTACCACAAATGAAAGTTTAATAGTATATATGGCAAGGTAGCTCACACGGTGGAGCTTGCGGAACCGATAAAGATTCTGAGAGCGCTGCGCGAGCACCAGCCAGATGAAAGTTTAATAGTATAAAATGGCAAGGTAGCTCAGCTGGTGAGAGCGCACGGCTCATACCCGTGAGGTCGAGAGTTCGAATCTCTCCCTTGCTATTTTTTATTGTGAATATTTAGTTTGATTTAGAGAGATTCTCACTCTCATTGTTTTTGTTTCATTCAAACAAAAGCTTAATCTTTAGGTGCAAATTTCATATAGCAAATTTTTTATTTTTGAGTCTTATATTAATATGTTTAACAAGGCTTTAAATAATAAAAATTTATTTTGTCATCAATACTGGCAAAGGGTATTGAAAAATAATAAAAATATTCCTGATGCCGGAAGATTTGATTTTAATGATGCCAATTATGAATTGATGGGATTAAGTAACGAGTATTACGGACATTTAGGAGCTTTGATTAAAAATAATGACTTAGCTCTAAAGTTGTTATCCGCTCAGATTAAAAAAGATATAGTTTTATGGCGAGGAATAACTAATCCTAATATATATAAAGATATACCTAAATATCTGGACAATAAGTTTAAAAAATGTTCAAATCTGAAAAAAGGTGATGTGTTTTATATGCCTGAATATTCCTTTTGGTCGAGTAATAAAAATGAAGCTCTAAATTATGCAGCCCAAAATGGTATTATATATGAATTAAAAATACCTAAAGGAACTAAACTTCTTGAAAAGATTTATCCTATATTTAAAAGAGCATCCAAATTTTTATGTATTAATAATACAGAAATTAAAAAAGGAAATAACAAATTAAATCATATTAAGTTAGAACTATTGCCAAGAGATATAGATATCTAGTTAATAGCCTGCTTTTTATTTCCCGATAAGCAGATTACTAGTTTATTTTGAATATTCTATGTACTCAAATAATTCTCCTACATTACAATTAAGAGCTTTACATATTTTATCTATTGTATTAAATGATATCATATTTGTTTTTTCATTATAAAGCCCAGATAATGTATTCGTACTAATTCCGGTTAATCTGTGTAACTCTACTATTTTTAATTTCTTTTTTGCCATTAATACGGCTAAATTATTTTTTATCATACTATTTATTTTACAAGATTATTAAAATACTTGCATTTTTAACAAGAATATAGTATGTTTTTACATGTATTTAGTATGTTTTTTGCAAAAAATCTTAATATATTAATTAAGATAATGAGGGAAATAATGAATAATTTTAATTTAATAAAAGAATCTGCCGAAGATTTAGGTATTGAAATAAACCGCATAAAAAGTTTAAATGAGATATTAGAAATACTTGTGCTAGAAGAACTTGAAAGAAAGCATCATAGAATTATAAATCTCATTTATACGATATTAGAAAAAGTTATAAAATTTCATTCTGACTATCATAAATTTATTGATAATATAATCTACAAAGAATTATAAACAGTATAATATTTTTTAACTATTTTAATTGTTTTAATAATCTTCACTACTTGAAATGTTCGGAGAAAAAGTTTATAATCTCCGTATAATATTCGGAGAAAAATGAAATACATATACCAGAATTCAGACTGGCACAGCTTTAGATGGTGTGGAGATAAAATTCAAAACTAATCTTTTTTATCCCATCTGTGTTCATATTCTGCGACAGCATTTGCTGCATCTTCTTCTGGATTTTCAAGTATATATAAATAAATCTAACGGATTTAATAGAGTATATTTTGCTTCAATATTTTGTCTTTTATTTCCCCATTTTGCAAAGGCGAAGTCAACATTACAGGATTTTGCACACTGCATATCATAAACACTGTCACCTATATAAAGTGTTTCTGACGGTTTTGCATTTGCAAGTTCCATATATTTTAATAAAGGCTCAGGATTCGGCTTATGCATTTCCGTATCGTCAGCACATATAATTACGCCAAAATATTTATTAAGTCCAAAATGTGTAACTTCTTCGTCAAATTCGGCTTTTGTTTTTGATGTCACAATTCCCAATTTATATTCCGGCGAAAGCTTGGTAAGTAATTCTTTTATGCCGGCAAAAACGCATACTGAATTTTTATAGCTGTTCAAATTTTTGTTCCATAAATCAACAGTTTCTGTTATGTTTGCTATCTCAAGCTGTTTTATTGCAGCTTCACCGGTAATCCCTAGTGCAAACTCTAATTCTGATATTTCATAATTTTTGTTTTGGAGTTCTTTCAACGTATCCTGTAATGAGTGTAATACCGCATATTCAGTATTTATCAATGTTCCGTCAACATCAAAAACTATATGTTTATACATCACTATTCCTTATATCATCAAAATATTTTATTACTCGGCAAGGGTTACCAACAGCAACACAATTATCAGGAATTGATTTATTTACAACACTTCCTGCTCCAATAACACTATTTTCTCCAATAGTAACACCCGGTAAAATTATACTACCACCCCCAATCCATACCCCGTTTTTAATTTTCACAGGGTCAGCACAAGTATTAAAATAACAGGTTGAACCTGTTTTTTTATCTTTTAGACGTTCTTCAGGTAACAAAGGATGATATGCTGTATATATTTGAACATTGGGGGCAATTAATACTTTGTTTCCTATTAGTATTTTTTCATTATCAATAAATGTGCAGCCGGAATTTATAATTACGTCATTACCAATAAAAATATTTTTTCCGAAATCACAAAAGAAATTTTCATCAATCGCAACATTATTACCGATTGCTCCGAATAATTCTTTTAAAACGGCATTTTTAGCTTCAAAATTATCATAATCTAAAAGTGAATATTTTTTGGTTAATCTTCTTGCTTGAACATTCAAATTGAAAAGTTCTTGAGATTCCGTATCAATATATTTATACTGTTTACCCATTTACTCCCTTTCAGATTAGTAAACTCAATTTGTTTTGCTGAAATATATTCTGCTAATAGAGTTTTATATAATTAAACTAATCTATTTACTAATATTTGTCAATTAAAAGTTCTATATTTATTACTTAAAAATTATTAATCCCTTCTGTAGAAATATTCTACAAAATTATAAAAAATTAGGCATGTATAACAATGATATGGTATGATTTTTGAAATATTCGGAGAAAAATGAAATACATATACCAGAATTCAGACTGGCACAGCTTTAGATGGTGCGGAGATAAAATTCAAAACTAATCTTTTTTATCCCACCTGTGCTCATATTCTGCAACCGCATTTGCTGCATCTTCTTCCGAATATTTATAAGAAGATAAACTTATCATTATTCTTCCGCCGGATGTTTCAAATAATTTTTTCTTAACTTTATAAGGGTAAGTTTCGTTTCCTTGAAGATTACCGGCATGGATTTCTCTTATGACATCATCAATATACATCTGCATATATTGCGGGATTTTAGGATGGCGTTTTATATATTCCGCTAAAGGCATGTTTTCTCGATATCTGTTACCGCTTGCTGAAGTTAAAAGAAAATTACCGATTGTGTTCAATCCGCCGTTTGAGGCTGGAACTATATGTTCAATAGAACCGGTTGATGCAATAAATATACGTCTTACAATTTCCGTATGTGTTCGTTTTGAATATTTTACGATAAATGCGTTTCTGCTGCTTTCAGATGTCGGAAGAAACAGAGCTTTGTTTTTAATCGAATTAAAAATTTCACGTTCATTATCCTTAGGAATAAATTTTTCTAATGATGCAAGGTAAGTTTTTCTTTTAAATGTGTCGTGGGTAGAACGGCTCAAAATTATTTGTCTGCACTCCGTACTTTTCCCCCTGATTTCTAATGCGGATTGCGGAGAAAGTCTTTTGGTAAGCCTGTCAACATCATCAAGTACTTCCATTTCTTCAAGTTTTAGTTTAATAAGAGAATTCGTTTTTAGCATCTTTAGACAATTTTGAAGATTGTCCTCAGGATTAATAGATGCGAAATCTTTGAATATAGCAAACATTGCTTTTTCTACAGGGAGCATGTTTTTTTGATATTTTGAAAGAAGATTAACAGCGCTTTCTGCGGTACTGCATACTGCAAGATTCTTTTCAAATCCTTTTATCATTTCACTTGGAATAATTTCGATTCCTCGATAAGGACAGGTAATATTCTTAAGCTTTCTCAAAGGTTTTCCTGCTGAAGTTTTACCCTCATAAGGGATATCGTAATAATAGTTTAAATAATTCTGGGGCGTTATATGTTTTAAATCTTTTAAGGACATCGTATCCACTCTTTATCCTGTTATAATACTATGATAGCAGATGTAGCTTTCTGCTGCAATATCCTTATCAAATAATATTTTTCTTATCACAGATAAAAAAATAACAACCTCTTAACAAACTCTTGACGAATCTGAAATAAAATTGCATAATAAAGTACTTTCAAAATTTGAAAGCGGAACTTAAATAGTTAGGAGAGAATTATGAAAAAGTTTGGTCAATTACTGACAACAGCGATTGTATTATGTACAATTTCATCAAGTGCATTTGCTCATTGCTGTACACCGAAGAAAGTAGAAGCTTATGCTCATCCCGGAATGTTTGGTTCACAAGCACAAGAGTTGACAACAGCTGATTCAACTTATGTTACCGGCGGTAAAATTCTTAAAACCCACAACAGAATAGGTATTGCAAACAAAGATAATGCCTATGTTGATTCATGGGTAAAAGATATGATGGGATTATTGAAAGCAAAAGAAGGAAAAGGATTTAATTCCAAGATGCCTGTGTTGCGTTCAGAACTTGCGGTTATCTTATCTGAAGGATTTAACCTTAAAGATACAAAAGTAAGAAAAACTTATACCGATATATCTCAAAACTACTGGGCTGAAGATTGGATTACAGGAGCGTTAAATGCCGGTGTTATGATTGGTTATCCGGATAAAAAATTTCGTCCTGACCAGCCTGTAACAAAAGCCGAAGTATTTGCTACATTAGCACAATTAATGAGTGTACCGACAGACAGAAGTCTTATCGTACCTGAATTCAAAGACAAAGAAATCAAATATATTCCAAAATGGGCAATCGCTCCAACTAAAGAAGTTGTAAAATCTAATATTATGGAAGATATTCCAAATCCTGACAGAGTTAACAATGATGAATATTTATCTAAAGAACAAGTTGCTTACCTTGTTGGCTCAATGAAACAACATTGGAATGAAATAAACGGTAAAGCCGGATTATTAAAGAATTATTGTCCGACTGCATTCAATATCAAACTTACAGATAGACTTTCTGCAAGACAATCTAATATCGGGGACAAATTCCGTGCTAAGACTACTCAATCAGTAACACTTGACGGGTACACTTTCCCTGAAGGTTCTCTTGTAAGAGGTGAAGTTGTAGGTGTTGAAAGACCGGGTATCAAAAAACCTGGTTCAATAAAAGTTAAATTTACTGAAATCAAAGATGGTTCAGTATGCAAAAAATTCCCTGAAAAACTTACTCAAGCACAAGCAACAACAATGAAAAACCCTAACATTATTGCAAGATTGTTAGGATTCCCATTCAGTGGTACAGCTAGAATAGTAGGTGTTGCCGGTAGAACAGTAGGTTCAGGAGTAAATGTTATTGCAGATGGTACAGAACAATTTGTTGATAATTTCTCAAATGTATTTGTTGATTTAGCATCTTTGCAGCCTGTATCAAGTGCTAGAAATGTTGGAAATGCTGCCGTAACATTCGGTAAAGGTGTTTTTGATATTTGTAAACTTGTTGTGACCGGTACATTTGGTGTTGTTTATGAATTAACAGACGAAATCAGATACTTAATTGTTCCTCAATATTCAAATTCATCAAGTTTGAATCCTGGAGAAGAATTAACAATTATGTTTTAATTAAATCATTAACCGGCGGGATTCCCGCCGGTTTTTTTCTTAAATATGGATTGACTTGATTCTAATATTCATATATTCTAATATGTATGAATATTGAAGAATATGCAGAGATTTTTAAAGCCTTGTCACATCCTATTAGACTTAGGATTGTATGCGGTCTGTTAAAAAAAGACAGCTGTAATGTTAATACTATGTCTGAAAAATTAAACATTGCACAACCGACAATATCTCAGCATTTAAACATTTTAAAAAATGCGAATATAATAACAGGGTGCCGAAACGGTAACCAGATTTGCTACAAAATCGACAACCCTGCTGTTAGAAAATTGTTTGAAAATATTGATATTTGCGAATTTTGTTCTTAAACTGTATATTGGTTTAAAGCAGATGTAAGCTGGCTTTCGGAATGCAAGCCTGACATTGATTCTACAATCTGTCCATCTTTAAATATCATGAGTGCAGGTATACTTGTGATACCAAATTCCATTGACTTCATCTGCCCTTCGTCAACGTTAAGTTTTGCAATTTTTGCTTTCCCTGCGAATTGTTCCGCAATTTTAGATACCACCGGCAGTTGTTTTCTGCATGGACCGCACCAGTTTGCATAGAAGTCAACCAACACAGGTAAATTGCTTTCTTTTACTTCTCTATCAAAATTCAAATCATTTAGTTCAACAACATTTGCCATAAAATTCTCCTTTATATTTATATTCTAATATTCATATATTCATAATAACATATATTGTAATTTTGTCAATCCTTATAATATAATGAGTGAAAAAGGAGAGTAGTATGAGTTATTTAGATATAAAATTGCAAGGAATTGATAAGGATGGAGTAGAAAAAGAGTATTCTCTTTCTGATTATAAAGGAGAAAGAGTTATACTTTATTTCTATCCTAAAGATAATACATCCGGCTGTACTCAGGAAGCATGCGGTTTTAGAGATAATATAAATCGTCTTACTTCTGTTGCAAAAGTTGTTGGGGTAAGTCCTAATGATATAAAAAGTCATTTGAAATTTAGAGAGAAACAAGGGCTTAATTTTGATTTGTTATCAGATACGGAACAAAAACTCTCAAATGAATTTGGTGTATGGGTCGAAAAGTCAATGTATGGAAGAAAATATATGGGAATAGAACGATCTACTTTTGTTCTGGACAAAAACGGAAACATTGAAAAAGAATGGCGAAAAGTTAAAGTAAAAGGGCATGTTGATGAGGTAATAAATTATTTCCTAAACGGATAACTCTTTATTCCAGCGTTGGTAAAAATAGATACCTAAAACAAAATAAACAAACCAGATAACAATGGTTGAGTATGTTTTACCGCCTTGAAGAGCAATATTAAGCCACATAATTATAGATAATCCGTTTACAATTGTCCATACAATCCATTGTTCAATACATCTTTTTACTGTCAAATACATCCCGATAATTGACAGCATTGTTGTAATCCCATCAATTATTGGATTGCTATCTTGGATATTTTTTAAAATAAATATAGCACCAACACATGCCAGTATTGAGATTATTGAAAGCCGGATGAGTTCTTTTGTTTCCAGTTTTGTTTTGTATATTTCATTTGTTGTTTTTTTAAGATGTTTCTTCCATTGGAATATTCCAAGAATTTGCATTGGGAGATAATATAACAGGTTCAAGCATAGATTCCCGTAAAGAGAATTTTTCAAAGATAAATAGCTATATAATAAGGAACTTATTAGTCCGAAAAAATAACAGGAGATTTTCCCTTTTCCGGCAATTATTGTATAAAGAGTTCCGCATATTGCATAAATAATTGATATTGGATTATCGTGCAAAGATAGTGTATTAAACAGAATTATAACAAGTATAGAAATAAATCCTGCGATTTCGAATTTATTCCATCCGGAGAATTCTAATTTTACAAATTGTTTAATATCTTTTAGATTCATTTTACTTTTCATTATTTATGTTATCTAATAAAAACAGATGAATGTAAAATTACAAAATTTATATAAAAACCGACTATTACACAAGGGATTGGAGTATGCGGCAGACAAAAGCCCGACATTTATGGCAGGAACAGCACTTGTGTTATCTACTCTGCGTCCTTTATCTATTCTTGCGACTCCAAAAACTGACCGTGAGAATAAAAAACTGGCTTGCGCAAAGTCTATCGCATCAGCCGGAATTAATTATACAATAATGTATGGTCTAACAAATGTTCTCACAAAAGGAATAAAAGGAATAGAAGATAAACCTTCTCTATATTTGAAACAAAGTACTATTAAAAAACTGCAGGAAGCAGGCAAGCCTTTATCAGCATCAAAAAAATACCAATTTTTGTCGCAAATGTTTAAACTGGGATTGGGATTGGTAATGGCAATTCCAAAATCGGCGTTAACTTGTACACTTATTCCGCCGATAATGAAAAAAATATTTCATAATGAGGAATACAAACCATCGGTTGCTCCTGCAAGCAAGAAAAAAGTATCATTTAAAGGCGGTGCAAAATTAAATCCTCTTTCAAAGGGTATGGGAAAAATAATGGACAAACCTGGAATGCAGAATATGGCTGAAAAATTTAAGGACAGTAACTATGCAATGCATATTCCTGTTTTGGGAGATATTTTGTCGACAGCTGCCTTTATTCATCAATCAAGTAAAAGCACGAAAATAAAAGAAGATAGAAAACGAGTATTAAATTATAATGCAGGAATTTCAACCGGATTAAGTATTGCCGCAAGTTATGTTGTTGATAGCTTGTTGAATAAACCTTGCGAAAAATTTATCAAGAAGTTTTCGCAAGTTAATAAAGATGCTCCAAAACTTGCAAAGTATATTGAAGGTATAAGAATTGCAAAACCAACCATTATTATGGGAAGTATTTATTATCTTGCGATACCTTTAGTGTCGACTTTTTGGGCAGAAAGGATTCATAAGCCAAAACATAATATAGAACGAGAAATTAAATGATATATTTACCCTTCACCCATGACTTTAACAATAACACGTTTTCTGCGTTGTCCGTCAAATTCTGCATAATAAATTTGCTGCCATGGTCCGAAATCCAATCTCCCGTCTGTTATAGGGACAATTACTTCATGACCTATTAATAAACTTTTTAGGTGGCTGTCACCATTTGTTTCTCCGGTTCTGTGGTGGTTATAGTTAATATCAAATGGGGCAAGTTCTTCAAGCCATTTATCGATGTCTGATATAAGCCCGCTTTCAGCATCATTAACATATACACCTGCTGTAATATGCATTGCGGATACCAGAACCATACCTTCTTTTATACCGCTTTTTCTTACAATTTCTTCTACTTCGTCAGTAATGTTTATGTACTCTCTGTGATGTTCAGTGTTAAACCAAAGGTATTCAGTTGCAAACTTCATAACAAATTCTCCTTTTTTGTACTATTATAATATAGAAAAAGGAGGGTGTTTATGAAAGTTTTGTTATTTAATGGAAGCTGTAACAGAAACGGGTGTACATATACTGCTCTTAAAGAAATATCTGATACATTAAATAGTCAAGGTATAGAAACAGAAATTATTCAACTTGGGAATAAACTGATAAGAGATTGTATCGGCTGCGGCGGGTGTAGAAATATGACTGAGGGTAAATGCGTATTCTCTGATGATGTCGTAAACGAAGTAATTGAAAAAGCCAAATCTGCTGATGGGTTTATATTTGGCTCGCCTGTTTATTATGCTCATCCAGCCGGAAGATTATTATCGTTTATGGACAGATTATTTTATGCTGGAAGTGCGGCTTTAGCATTCAAACCTGCAGCGGCTGTAGTTTCTGCGAGACGTGCGGGTACTACTGTTTCATTAGATGCAATAACCAAACATTTTACAATAAATAACATGCCGGTAGTATCATCTAATTATTGGCCAATGGTGCACGGCGGACAAAATAAACCGGATGACGTAAGACAGGATATCGAAGGTTTGCAAATTATGCGGAATTTAGGACATAACATGGCATGGATTTTGAAATGTATTGAACTGGGGAAACAATCAGGAATAAACCATCCTCAACTTGAAGAAAAAGTATGGACTAATTTTATCCGCTAAAAAAAGACCGGTTTTTCCGGTCTTTTTTTTAGAATAATACTTTAAATCCGACACCTGCTGTCCAGCCTTTTTTGTTTACCATATCAACAGTTTTATTTTGGTTATTGAAAGTATAATCTGCGCCTACAGAAAAAGTTGCATCTACATAGTCTTCAACGATTCCGCCTATAGGCGTTTCCCATTTTGCTCCAACTTTAGCGAATTTATCTCCGCTTACAAGATCTGTACCAGCAGTTCCGTATATACTTGCTCTTGCTCCGTAGTTATCAGTGTAGCCAACTTCTGCAGTAGCAGTAGGATTTACATAAAAGTCTCCTTTTTTGTCTATTTTTGCAGCTCTTTTTTCTGCATAAGGCCAAGGACGATATTCTAATGTTGGATATAATTCTCCATCAATATTTACGCTTCCCACTTTTGGCCAGGTGGTAATTCCAACTTCATTTCCGCCTTTAAATGACCATCCGTAGCCAGCATCGAAACCTGCTCCAAATGTAACATCTCCGGCTTCACCTATACTATGAGTATAATCTGTTTTTATTCCGGCTCCAACGCTTCTTGTTTTTCTACCGTCATTTACACCATATCCGTAACTAACATTTGCCTCGCCTGTTAACATACCTTTGTTGGTTTCTCCAAATAGCATTCCGCCGTTAATTTGAGTTTTTACCGCATTTGCTGTGTAATTATATTTTGTAGAACTTCCTACTGAAAAATCTGCATCAAAAGTATTGAATCCTGCAACCATATTAATCTCCTTTTTAATTCCCCGTACTTATTTATAAAGTTTATTTATTTAGAAGAATTGATTTTTTTATAATAAAATTAATATTTCTTTACATTGGATTACATAGGTAATGTTATACAGAATTCTGTATATTTATTTTCTTCGCTTTGTACAATAAGAGAACCTTGGTGAGCTTCAACTATTTCTTTAGAAAGATATAAGCCCAGTCCTGTTCCAATCTTTCGGAATTTTTTGCTGGCTGAAAAATATTTGTTAAACACTTTTGAAATATTTTCTTTAGAGATACCTTTGCCAAAATCTTTTACCGTAATAATTGCATTTTTATCTCGTTCAAATAGTTTAATTTCAATGTCGGTATTGGTTTTACCGTAGGAAATTGCATTTTGAATAAGATTTTTTAATACACGTTTCATTTGAAATTTGTCCAGCAAAAGTTCATTATCTTTTTGTATTTTTACAATAATTGGATTTTTAGATACTTCTGCTATTGGTTCCATTTCAGCTGCTACTTCTTTTATTAATTTTGATAATACAACAGGTTGTTTAAAAAGCTCTATTCCTGAATCTCTGACTTTGTATGTATCTAAAACAATATGTACCAGTTCAAGAAGTTCGTTATTTGATTTTTGCATGTTTTCAACAGCTTCCGTTTGTTTCTCATTTAGTTCTCCAAATTTTCCGGATAAAAGGAAGTTAAGCATATTAGATTCTGCAATAATAGGAACTTTCAAGTCATGTGTGAGGGTCGCAATGAAATCTTCTTTTAATGTTTCAATCTCTTTTTGGTTGGTTACATCTTTGATTATCATCAAATAGGTATTTTTGTGCTCTGCAGAATTAAGCCTTGTTACAGATGCCGTAAAACGTTTGTCAGGAGAGGCTTCAATATATATTTCATCATCGTTAAGATTTTTAATCGATTGTTTTTTGTCAGTTCTTATATATTTTAAAATATTTGAATTAATAATTTTGTTATTTTCACCAAACCATTGAGCTATATTTTTTGTATACTGTATGATTTTATCTTCTTCATCAAGGACCAGTATGCAATCGGTAAGAGAATTTATTATAACTTGTAAAAAATCATTATTTCTCCTAAGCTCTCCTTGATATTCAACAATCATTTTTTCTCTATCATTAAGGGTTTCAATCATACGGTTAATACATTTTGAAACTTCGTTCAAATCTTTATTAGGATGTTTGCCGAGTCTTGCTATCAAGTTTCCGTAACGAACGGAATTAATAGTATTAATAAGATTTGCAACATATTCGGAGATATCATTATGCTTATTTTGTGATTGGTTAATTCTCTTTAAAAGATGGTTTATAACTCCCAGCAGGGTAATAATTATTAGAATTAATAATATAGATAAGTTACTATTTGTAATATGTAAAAACATAACTGCACCTTAATATTATTTTTATGATATAATCATAACATAACACAAATCAATTTGGGGTTAATGTCTGGAATGAAAAAATATTTTTACATAATCTTGAGCTTTATATTGTTCAGTCATGCTGTCTTTGCAGCTTCTGAAACAGAGAGTTTAAGTGCTGCATTAAAAACTTCAAATTATGAGCCTAATTATTTTTCAATAATACTGTCGCTGCTTTTTGTAATCCTGTTGATTTATGTTACCGGTATTTTATATACCAAGCTTAATAAAGTAGGGGTTAAAACAGTAAAAAAAGAATTCCATGATAGTTCAGATATCAAGCCTGTAATCCTTTCAACAACTCCTGTCGGGCATGATAAGAGTTTGCAGGTAATTGAAATTGCAGGAGAAAAGTTATTAATTGGGGTATCTCAGTCTTCTGTTAATTTAATAAAGACACTTGGACGATATAATGCAAACAAAGAACAAGATATTACAAAACATGACTCAATGGATGTTCTTTATAATAAAGAAAAACAAATTGAAAATAAAATAAAAGAAGAACATACTGTAAATGTAGATGATTTTGGGCTTTATAAAAAATATTTAAGGTGATTTTATGAAAAGAGAAGTAAAAATCGGCAATATAATGGTAGGTGATAACCACCCTTGTTTTATTATTGCAGAAATAGGTATTAACCATAACGGGAACGTAACAGAAGCAAAACGTTTAATTGATATTGCTGTTGCGACAGGCTGCAATGCTGTTAAATTTCAAAAACGTACAGTTGATATTGTATATTCGAAAGAAGAACTCGAAAAACCAAGACCAAATCCGTTTGGAGAAACAAACGGAGATTTGAAGCGCGGACTGGAGCTTGGGTATGAAGAATACAAACAAATAGATGAATACTGTAAACAAAAGAAAATAATGTGGTTTGCATCTTGCTGGGATGAAAAATCGGTTGATTTTATTGAACAATTTAATCCTCCATGTTATAAAATTGCTTCCGCATCTTTAACAGATGATGAGTTGTTAAAATATACAAAAGCAAAAGGCAAACCTATACTACTATCTACCGGCATGAGTACTATGACAGAAATTGAGCATGCAATGGATATATTAGGAGAAGAAAATACAATAATATTTCATTGTACTTCTACATACCCTGCAAATACTAATGAAATTAATCTTAATTGTATAAAAACTTTAAAAGAACGTTTTAAATGTCCTGTGGGGTATTCAGGGCACGAACGCGGAATTGCTCCGTCTGTTATAGCAGTTGCACTGGGTGCATGTTCAGTTGAAAGGCATATTACTACCGATAGAACAAACTGGGGCTCTGACCAAGCTGCAAGTTTAGAAACTCCGGGATTATTCCATATGATAAGGGATATAAGACAAGTTCCGGCGCTGCTTTCTGATGGTAAAAAAGTTGTATATGAAAGAGAAATCCCTATAAAAGAAAAACTTCGCAGAAAGTAATTGGGGCAATGAATTATCAGACCAATAAATAGTTAAATTAAGGAATAGAAATAGTATGCTTAATCTTCCTAAATCAATAAAAATGGTTATAACCGATTTTGACGGAATTATTACTGATAACTGTGTTTATATAGATGCGAACGGTAATATGACAAGAAAATTGAATTTTAAAGATGTTATGGCTTTTTCTATTTTAAAGAAAAACGGGTATAAAATAGGAATAATATCGGGAGAAGAAAATTCAGCGATACAAGTTATTAATGAAAAATTTCAACTTGATGAAGTTCATCAAAATATAAGAATAAAAATTGATGTTCTAAAATCAATTATTGCAAAATATAATCTTAATGATGATGAATATGTATATATTGGTGATGATATAAATGATATAGAGTCCCTTAATTATGCAAAAAATAAAATTACGGTTCCAAATGCGGTAGATAAGGTAAAAGAAATTAATGATATACAAATAACTTTAAAAAATGGCGGAGATGGTGCATTCAGAGAGGTTGTAGATTGTCTGATAAATACATAAAAAAAATCCTTAATGAAGTAAAAAAATTAAACTCTGCAGTTAATCAATATACTAAAATTGGGAAGATACCTGCAATTCCTTATCGTGCGTTTGTAAATCTTGCGGATTATTTGTTTTTAACAGGGTGTATAGAACAATCTGAAGAATTATTAACGAATGCTGCAAATTTTGTGAGCAACTCATCTGATGCATTAATTAATCTTGGAGGTATTAAGCAAGCTGCAGGTGATTATTCTAAGGCAATTGAATATTATAAAAAAGCATTTAAAAAAGATTCTAAGAATACAAAGGCATTATGTTTATGGGGGAATTGTCTTTCTCTTCAAAACAATATGGAAGGAGCTATTCAAAAATATGAAAAAGCAATTGAAATTGATAGCTCTGATGGTGAAGCATATCTTTGTCTTGGTATAATGTTTTTAAAAAAAAAGCAGTATAAAGAAGCGAAAGAAAAATTTGATGAGGCAATAAAATATAAAGCAAAAGACGGCAGACCGTTATTTTTGTCTGCATCTGTTGAAATTGAACTCGGTATGTTTGATGATGCTTTGGAAAAGTTGAAATTTATTATTGAAAATACTGATAATAATTTTGGGGCATACCATAATATTGCATATATTTATTTTAAGAAAAAACAGTATCAAGAATGTATTCAATATGCACAAAAAGCCATTGAGATGATGCCATTAAAAATAGAAACATATTTGCTGCTGGGTGATACTTATATGCTCGTTAATAACGAGAAAAAAGCATTAGAAGTATACAAAACTGCTGAAAATAATAACTTAAAATCTCTTTTTCTTTATCTTTCCTGGGGAGCTGCCCTGCAAAAAATGCAAAAGTATGATTTGGCAATAGAAAAATTTAAGCAAGGTATTGAGTTAAATTTAGAAGAAGTTAACGAAGAATTGTATGCACGACTTGCAAAATGTTATTATGAAGTAAAAAATTATGATGAAAGCAAGTTTTATGCTAAAAAATCAATAGAAATTTCTGATAAAAATTACATGGCAAATGAAGTTCTTGCTGATATTTTGCTGGAAGAGAGGAATTTTGATGAGGCGTATCCTCATCTTGAAAAGTGTTTAAAAAATGCAGAAACAAAATCGACAACGTATTTAAAGCTTGCAAGATACTATATAGAGAAAAATAATTTTTCGGAAGTCTGCCGGAATTTTGAAAATTCAATAGAATATGATAGAAATAATGTTGATACCTATCTTGAATACATCAGTTACTTAAATCGGCGTAAAGAGTACGAAACCGCACTTAAGAAACTTATAACATTAGAAAAACTTGCAGGTGATAGATTTGAAGTAATGTCACTTGCTTTTGAAGTTAATTATAATATTGCCAAAGATGATATTAACAGATATAACAGAGTAAAAGCTCTTTCGGTTGCTGAGAAAATGAAAGAGAATTATCCAGATAAATTCAGTTTTGAAAGAGAATATAACGAACTTAAAAACCGATAGATTATTAATAAATTAAGTTTTCTATTTACAATAATCATTAAAAGTTGTATAATAAATTCACTTATTCAAGGAAAGCATGGGTGAAAGTCCCTCACTGGTCCGCAGCCGTTAAAGTCGGAATACTTGCTTAAGTTGTACTGACGCGACAAAGGAGATTTTTGTATGAAAAATGTTATGAAAAGAGAAAGCAATGTTATTGGGCTGCAAACTTATGTAACAACACCAAAACAACACATGGATGAAAGTATTTTACTTGTGGAAAAATACTTGAATAAACTTGACTGGAAAGTAAACGAAAATTCCAATATGGATTATTCTATTCAGGGGTTAAACAACTATATCGCATCCGAAATCAGTAAAAAATACTGGTTAAATAAAATATACACTCCAGAGATAAAAAACGCACACACTATGGGGGATATTCATATTCATGACCTTAATATTATATCTGTATACTGTGTTGGCTGGGATTTAAAAGATTTGTTAATGGAAGGGTTTACCGGAGTAAAGGGCAAGGTTGAATCCTCTCCTGCAAAACACTTCCGTTCTGCACTAGGACAGATTGTAAACTTTATGTATACAATGCAGGGAGAAGTTGCCGGAGCGCAAGCGTTTTCTAACTTTGATACTTTGTTAGCGCCGTTTATTTATTATGACAAATTAGATTATCCGCAAGTTAAACAAGCACTGCAGGAATTTATTTTTAACATGAACGTGCCGACTCGTGTCGGGTTCCAAACTCCGTTTACAAATATAACAATGGATTTAACAGTTCCTTCATATTATGCGGATTCTGCAGTTATAATCGGAGGAGAACCTCAGGAAAAAACATATAAAGAGTTTCAAAATGAAATGAACTTGTTAAATAAAGCGTTCTTTGAAGTTATGATGGAAGGAGATAAATCCGGCAGAGTATTTACTTTCCCTATCCCGACATACAATATTACAAAGGATTTTGACTGGGATAATCCTGAGATAAAAGGACTCTGGGAAATGACTGCAAAATATGGTATTCCTTATTTTTCTAATTTTATTAATTCTGATATGAATCCTGAAGATGCACGTTCTATGTGCTGCAGGTTAAGAATAGACAATAGAGAACTTGAATACAGAGGCGGCGGTCTGTTTGGGTCAAACCCTCTTACAGGGTCTGTCGGTGTCGTAACAATTAACCTTCCAAAAATTGCAGCTGCAGCTAAAAATAAAGCTGAATTTTTTGAAATACTTGCATCTAAAATGGATATTGCAAAAGAAAGTCTTGAAATTAAACGCAAGGTTTTAGAGGATTATACGGACAAAAACCTTTATCCGTATACAAAATTTTATTTAAGAGATATTAAATCACGATTTGGGGTATACTGGAAAAATCATTTTTCAACAATAGGTTTAATCGGTATGAATGAGGCTTGCCTCAATTTCTTAAACGAAGATATCGGCACACAAAGGGGCAAAAATTTTGCTCTGGAAGTTATGGATTTTATGAGGGAAAGGATTATAGGGTACCAAAAAGAAACCGGTAACAATTATAACCTTGAAGCAACACCGGGAGAAGGTACATCCTATCGTCTTGCACAGTTAGATAATACTAAAAAGTATGATTATTTTACAAATTCCACTCAGCTGCCGGTAAATTATACTGATGATGTGTTTGAAATGCTTGACCATCAAGATGCCTTGCAGACAAAATATACAGGCGGTACGGTTGTACACATTTTTGCCGGTGAAAAAATTACATCCTCTGATGCGGTTAAAAACCTTGTTAAAAAAGTTTGTGAAAACTACCGTCTGCCGTATTTTACGTTTTCTCCTACATTTAGTACCTGTCCTAATCACGGGTATATTGCAGGCGAACATTTTAAATGTCCGACTTGCGGCGCCGATTGTGAAGTTTATTCAAGAATAGTCGGTTATATCAGACCCGTAAATCAATGGAACAGGGGGAAACGTCAGGAATTTAAAGACAGAAAGACTTATAAACTATGTATGTAAAAATAGGCGGAGTCCAGAAGTTTTCACTTCTGGACTACCCTGATAAAATCAGTGCAATTATATTTACTGCAGGGTGTAATTTTCATTGCGGATACTGCCATAATCCGGAACTCTTTTCTTCTAATTCAGAATGGAGTGAAAATAAAGTACTGGAATTTTTAAAATCAAGAGAAGGAAAGCTTGACGGAGTTGTTGTAACAGGCGGAGAACCTACAATACACAAAGATTTACCTGATTTAATCAAAAAAATAAAATCTCTGGGGTTTTTGGTAAAACTGGATACAAATGGCACAAATCCCGGCATGTTAAAATATCTTATTGATTTTAAAATGATTGATTATGCAGCAATGGATATAAAAGCTCCTTTGTACAAATACAAAATAATAACCGGTATTGAGCCGGTTGGAATTGAAGAAAGTATAAAAATACTTTTGCAGAATAACATTCCTTACGAATTCAGAACCACAGCACTTGCTTCGCAGTTAGAAATAAAAGATTTTGAAAAAATCGGGAAAATGATTGATGGGGCAGATAAGTATTTTATCCAAAAATTTGTTCCTTCAAAAATTCTTAACCCAAAATTACTAGCTGATAGAGGGTATACAAATTCTGAAATCAATAGTATAATAACCATATTAAATAAATATATAAAAAGTGTAGGTATACGTTAATATATACTTTTGTAACAAAATCGTAAAAAACTATTGCAAAAATAGCAATTTTTATATATCATTATACTTATAAAGTATATACAGGGTATACAATTAAATAATCGTCGACTAGATATAAGGAGAAAAATTTATGGCAAGAGTATTAATTTCAATGCCTGAAAAATTTCTGGATGAAATTGACAATGTAGCAGACAATGAAAACCGTTCTCGTTCAGAACTAATCAGAGAAGCATTAAGAACTTACATCCACAGAAACAGGGTAAGATCATCTAGTTATGCAAACAA
>CALUXY010000035.1 GCA_944324855.1 Candidatus Gastranaerophilales bacterium
ATTTCTAACATTATTTGGAAAATGCTTTTTAATGATTGATTGTTACATTTTCGTAATAATCAAGAGAAATATCTACTATCTAACAGCTTAACTTCTTAGCCACTTAGCTACTTTCTTCAATGAGTAAGCGCAATTTCAACCCAATATTATTTCCCCCTATTTCCCCCTATTTCCCCCCCCCATCTTAATCTTTTATTAACATTCTTATTCAAATGTTAATTCTTGGTTAATTTTCGGTTAAAAATCAAAAAGCAGTGCCATAATAACAATGTAAGAGGTAATAAGATAATTAAATTTGAAAGGAGTTTATTATGAAATTCTTAATTAGAAAAACACCGGACAGATTTATAAAATCCGTTAACGATGAAATAAGTTCAATACTAAGCAGAAACATGGACGGCTTATTCCCTGACTACAGCTTTCCTGATGAAGACAAACTTGCAATGCCTGTCGAACTTAAAGAAAAAGACAAAGAATACACAGTCAAAGCTGAACTACCTGGCGTAAAAAAAGAAGACTTAGATATTGATCTTGAAAAAAACTATATAACAATCAACGCTAAGAAAGAAGAAGAAAATGAAGAGGAAGAAAAAGGATACAAAAAATCAGAATTCAGTTATGGTGAGTTTTCAAGAACAATTTACTTCCCGCAAGAAATAGATATTGATCATACAAAAGCTAAATTAGAACACGGTGTATTAAAAATTACCGCACCAAAAATGATTGTAGAGAAAGATAACAAGAAAAAATTAACGGTTGAATAAACTATTCAAACAGGATGACTTTTTAGTCGTCCTGTTTTTTATTTTTTATCTTTATTTGAGCGTTCCCTTAAAGAAATTCTGATTGGAGTCCCAAAGAACCCGAAAGCTTCACGCAATTTGTTTTCAATGTATCGTTTGTAGTGATCTTTCATTAAAGTTGCATTATTTGCAAAAAGTACAAAAGTCGGCGGCTGGACATCAACCTGTGTAGTATATAAAATCCTTAAGCGTTTATTTTTAACACTTTGCGGAGGGTTCATAACATAAGCCTCATTAATAACTTTATTTAGAAGTCCTGTTGCAACCCGTTTTGTTGCCTGTTCATATACTTCATTTGTTTTAGTAAAGATTTGATTCAATCTCTGATGAGTTAAGGCACTGACATAAATTTTCGGGACATAATCCAGGAACGGAATCTCATTTACTAATTCTTTTTCAAATTTGTTTATTGTATTTGATTTTTTATTTTCAATTAAATCCCACTTGTTAATAGCTATAATCATTCCTTTGCCGGCTTCTGTTATAATAGATGCGATTTTTTTATCCTGATCGGATATTCCCTCAGTTGCATCTATTACAAGCAGTGCAACGTCACATTCTCTTATTGAACGTATAGCCCTGTCAACCGCAAATTTTTCAACTCCGTATGTTACCTTAGATTTTTTTCGAATCCCTGCAGTATCAATTATGATATACTCTTGTCCTTCATTTTCCAGACGGCTGTCAATACTGTCACGAGTAGTTCCTGATACGTCAGATACAATAACTCTTTTTTCTCCTAAAAGAGAATTTACTATAGAAGACTTTCCTGCATTCGGGCGTCCGACTATTGCAATCTTTATAGTTTTATCTTTTTCCTGTTCTGCTTCATCGATTGAAAACCCTTCTGTTACCATATCTAACAAATCACCTACCCCGCCTGAACCATGCAGAGCAGAGATTGCAACAGGTTCACCAAGTGATAAGGAATAAAAATCTGCGGTCATAAGTGCAGCATTATGTGAGTCAATTTTATTAACAGCAAGAAAAATAGGTTTACCTGATTGTCTTAAAATATTAGCAATATCATAATCAATCGGATTTATACCGTCTTTTCCGTCTACAATAAATATTATTTTGTCGGCTTCGTTACATGCAATCTTTGCCTGATCATAGATCGAAACCATAATATCGTCTTCATCTCCGGGAATGATTCCGCCGGTATCAATAACAGTAAACTGCTTATTCAACCATTCAACATCAAAATAAATTCGGTCACGTGTAACACCGGGCAGGTCATCTACAATCGATTTCCTGTTTCCGATAAGACGATTAACAAATGTAGATTTCCCTACATTTGGTCTTCCTACTATTGCAACTACCGGTTTTCTACTCATAAAGAGATTATAACATAAACGATATGTAATGAAATGTAACAAAACAAATAAATTATTAAAGATTTAGTTACGTAATGCCGTTATACAACTTGTAATGGAATAAGGAGTTAATTAATGGGTTTATCCGCATCACAAGCAAGACTATTAAATTTAACTGCTCGTATGCATGACATAGAGTATAAGGCTCAAAATCTTGAAGCCCAAAAACTCCAAATGGCAAACGAATCAGATACTGTTTATGCACAGTATGAAGAAGCCTTGAACGCTACAAAAGTTCAAATGAAATATATCGCAAATGACGGAAGCGTAGGGTTCCAAGATATAGATTTCTCTGATTTGGCCGATGGTAATTATACCCTGAAAATTTGTAATGTTGAAACCGGGACTTGGAAAAATGGCGTTGATCCTAGAGATTTAAACGCAATAAGACAGGCTTCTGGCTGTATGGAATTAGCAAATGATAATGCAACATTATCAAATATGATAAAAGAAGGACTTATTGTATTTGAGAAAGCAGCCCGAGATGAAAACGGTAAAAATATTACCGATGCTGACGGGAATATCGTTATTGAAGAAACAAATATTGCAACAAACACTGATTTCCAAGAAGTATCAGATGAAACTGAACTAAAAAAAGCAGAAGCAAAATACGAAGCTGATATGAGAAAAATTAATAATAAAGATAAAAAATTCGATACCGATTTGGCAGCTCTGGAATCCGAACGTAACGCAATCAAAACAGAAATTGATACGCTTAAATCGGTCGCAAAAGATAACGTTGACAGAACATATAAATTATTCTCATAACGTTATTAAATCAAGTTTTTCTATAATTTTTCCCTATAATAATTACACAACCGTCCACAAGACGGTTTTTTATTTTTAAAAAGCGATTAAGTGAGCCGGGGTAAATTATTGGGTTGGACTTGTTTGACGAAGTTGGTAATAACCTGCAGAGGTAAATTGTTTGTAGAATTTACAATTCAAGCTTACCAGAGTGATTAAAAATTCTGGTTGAAATCTGTTTAATAATCTCAAAGGTAAAATTCTTGATATCATGCTTTTATATCCCCCCCCCGTTCGCAAATGCAAGTATATTTATATTATTATGTATATATCTTTTACAATATTACGGAATGTTAAATAAATTAATCAAAAACGGGTGGTGTATACCACCCGTTTTTGATTAATCAAGTTCTTCGAATAAATCGAATTTTCGTAAATTTGCTAATTCTTCAGGTGTAACCGTATCCGGCGCCATTGATTTTGTCTGATACGCTTTTTCCAACAGAGTCACTTCCTGACGTTTTAGTGCATCATCAGCAAGTACAATATCACACCCTTCTGAAGTTCCCATAAGTTTTACTACTCTTTCACTCGGAGCACCTTCCGCATTAACTGCATCTTGCACTTTATAACTTGCCCAATCATCCGGAAGTTTTTCTACGGATGAATAATCCATATCACATCCTAAACGTTTGCCGGTTTCTTTTTTCAAAACTTTTGTCACATATTCTTTTTGTGATTTAAAACGTGACGGCAAGATGATTTTGTTACCTATTATTTCTTCCGGGTCTCGTTTCTCATACTTTTTAAGCAAATCAGCGGCTATTTTCAAGTGCTCTAGTTCATAAGATAAAAATTCTTCCCAGATACTTTTTATTCTTGCATCAGGTTCGTCTTCCATACAGTTGTAGTAGTTGCAAACCTCGGTAAACTCATGAAGCAAAAGTTTTTCAAACATCGTTTCATTTGGATCAATTAATGATTCATACATACTAACGTGTTCTTCTTCAACATCTTTTATTTCTGCATAAGTTTCTCTTAAGCCTTCATTCCCGTACATAAAACCGTGTTCGGCATAATAGTTATGTGTTTGCTGTTCGGCAGATAACAATGTCAAAATATTAACCTTTGTCTGTGGAGTTGCAGTTGTTTTATCATAATGATGTCTCAAACGTAATGCATTATCATTATGATGGTTTTGGGTCGGACGTCCTAAAATCACATCCGTTTGACCTTGAAGAATATCATTCGGATTTATCCCGTGTGTAATATATGCCCATTGAGAATATCTGTATAAATGATCAAAGTCTTCCAGAAGTCCAAAATCAAATGTTTCCTTAACATAAGCATCAGGTTCGTTTTGAGATAACCATGCGGTTAAGTCAACCGCAACCTGCTCATACCCTAATGTTGTTTCCAAAACAGTTTGATCTTCCGGTCCAAGCCAGTTTACTGTAGTCTGCTGCATATCTTCTATTCTTCTGATTTGCGCAAGAACTGATTTCACATCGTTATCATCTGATACTCTGGCAAAATGATGTTTAAAATTCCAGGCCTCAACTTCAATACCGTTCATAAATATTTGTCTTGTTCTTGTATAACAATCAACGTCTTTTTTATTGAAGGGGCGTCTGACAATCTCATGCCAGCTTCGTAACTGTCTGTCTAAAGGAGTACCCTTTTCTTGTAGTGGATTAAATGTCATATTATTTTCCTTTCATTATAAATTTAGAGAATATGAGAATAATTCTCCGATTTTTGCGTTATATCTTCTCCCGTCATCTTTGGCAAACAGATTCTCCCAGTGGCTCACAGGAGTGCCATCCGTAGAATACGAAGGATTGCACATCATAAGATGATGGGTATTGGTATCGTATCTAAGCGGGAATAAATCTTCCATCTGCATAAAGCTTGCAAGTTTATCACTCGGATATTCGTATGCAAACAATGCCGTATTAATACGATTTATCCTTTCCTCATAACTTCTGCCGCCGGAGTCGTTGTCATCTGATACATCAACCCCCGGGGCATAGTCTCTTATATATTTCAAATCCTGTGATTCTTTTTTTACAGCATCGTAATTATCGCCATTAATAAATGCGGTTCCAGTTGTAAACCCTAATGATTTAAACCTGTCAAAATCCCAGGAAGTTTTTTCTCCTATTATACTAATTGTTGTTTTACCGGAGCGGCGGCGTATTTCGTTGAAAATATACTGTGTCTGTTCAAAACCGGGTAAAGCTCCGACTCCTGTATAATTTTCCATATCATAGTTGCCGATATGTTTGGCGGAATCAACAAACATCGCTTCAAAACCCAGATTCATAAGTTTTACGGATTCATTTATCCAGAGTTCAACGTGTTCAGGATTATCCCACGAAAATGTTTCATCATCGGAATCCGGATGTGCAACCTTTATTTGATCTGCCGAAATCACTGTCCTAAAGCCGGTTTTTAGACCATGGAAATGGGCGATTTCGTTAAATGCCGAAAATTGTTCCTCTTGAGATATTTTATCAACAATAGAAAAATCAATTATATTTTCACTGTATCCGGCATTAAGTTTTATACCGTATATAGAATTTTCTACCTCCGGAGATTTGTTATAACCGTCACCATAAATATTCGGAAATATTTGCGACAAAATAACACAATTGGCCCAGCTTTTTGCAGATGGAGGTATGGCAGGCAAAAGTTTAATAGAACTTAAAATGCCTTTTGAGCATCTATCATTGCGCATTTCAGCGATTGCACGATTATTTATCTCTATATAATTCGCAAACCGTCCCCAGTTATCACCATAATTAGGTGTTTCGATTTTAGAAGGAAATTCTTTATAAAATTCATAACACTCACACAAAGTAACTATCGAATTGACAGCATCTTTCACACTTCGTGAGAGTAATTCGGCCGGCACAATATTCCCTGTCCATTTTTTTATCCCTGATTCAAACACTTTTTCTTTTGTAAACTCGTCAGGAGATAAATCGGTTGTTTCGTCCAATGCTTCTAATAATTTATTAACTATCATATTTAAACTTTAATTAATAAAGTTTTACAAACATCACCAAGTAAGGCAAAATTCTCTTAATAAAAATTAATAAAAAAGGCAATTTTTATTTTCAGGATAGTTTACCTTTATATGATTAATACTTATTATACAAATTACAATACCCCGGTATCATTTACAGGCAAAACGTATTCTAAAAAAGCATTAAAAGAATTAGATGAGTTTTGTGATACCCCTTGTAAAAAAGTTAAGAAAGCTGCGGCAAAACATATAAAAACGTTTTTCTTACCTAAAAATTATGTATCATTAGAAAGATGCGCATTCGGCTATAAAGCACCTGTAGGCTCAAGACCTTTAGAAAAATATACGGGAACCAGAGTAAAAACAGCAGGATTTTCAACAGAAAGCGGCGGTTACGGCGGCGGCTGGATAAAAGCAAGCTGTGATACTCCTCTTTCAACAAAAGATGTTCACACTTGTGCGTTAGTAAGTTTGGTAAACGAAAATACTAATGAACAGTTAATGTACCACGTATATTCCCATACAACCTCTGGTAAGATTAAAGAACTTATACAAAACGAATTCCCGCGTTTTAATAAAGTAAATATAATGCCGGGTGATCAATTCCAGACAAATTCTACAGTTAATAATATATTGGAAGCGGTTAATGAAGTAAACCCGAAAGCTATAAGACAATATTATCACATGCCGGTAGAAAATCCGGAAGTAGTTTCTATTCATGGAGATCTTAAATATTTAGAAAACAAAAAACCGGATGAAATGACATTTACGGAAGTTAATCAATATAATTATGATTAAAACGAGATTATATATTACTTAATCAAAACAATTATTTTTTATTGGATTTAAAAATACTTATCATAATGTTGAATAAAAACTGATTACGGGTAATATTGGCATATCTATAATAACGATATTGAATATCTAAACTGATATAGTCATTTAATCGATATTTACCGTCAACAGAGCCGCCATATATATAAAGTGAATCTATCGGAGAATTAGAGAGCTGCCAGCCGCTAAATATCCCAAAACCGTAAGATAAATTTGTGTTTTTAACTTTTCCTGCGAAATTTATATTCAAAGTATTATCAGAATACCATTCAGGTGAAAAATAGCCGCCATATAATAAACCTTTGGAATCATACAAAAACTCCTGGTTATATTTGTAGCCGGATTGATAAGTAACTAAATCAACTGAAATTTTTTGCAGGAACGGTTTCGATAAATCATACCTGAATAACTTTCCTATTCCAAGCATACCTTCCCAATAAGGGTTGTTTGGCATATTATATCCGTCTTTTACCCCGATACCGCCTTTTGCAAAAAGATAACTTCGATAAGGGAGTCTATATGTTAAATCTAAATAAAGGTTATTATCAACAACCTGACCTGTAAATCGCCCATCAATATTTACACCAACTGCAGATAAAAATGTTTGTTCTGTATTATTCCTGTGAAACCCGAGTTTTACATTAAATTTATCATTCAGATAATACTTTATCCAGCTATCCGTTAAAAGCATAACCCCATATTGTTGAAATGCTTTTATCCCAATATCTCCCCTTAGTGCAATTTTTTCATTTAGCCGTCCTTGTGTACCCAAACGAATTTCATTTGTAAAATCATTTAACGGTTCAGGTCCTTGTCCTGAAAGAACTCCGGATGTATACAGGAACATAATATAATCCAAATAAATTTGCATGTTTTTTTCGTAACATGAATTACTGAATGCAATTTTATTCGCGTCCATTTTGAATTCTTCATTCAATTTTTGGACATATAGTTCATATCCCATCACAAATTGATACGCCCTTTTTCTTTTTATTTCATTTTGGAGTTTTAAAACTTCATCCGTTTCAGGTAAATTCTGTAGGATTCTATAAGAATTTTCAAAAAGTTCAAGATTATAATATGCTTTTGCCTTTAGATATTGTATTTCATAATCTTCAGGAAGTTTTTTTAACTCCTGTAAAGCTTTTAACTCCGATCCTTCTGAGATATAACTGTGAGTTAATCCCATTTGAGCAAATTTGTCATAAGGGGATTTTACAAGAATATTATCGTATACACTTCGTGCTTGAGTGTAATCTTTTATCGGGATATTACGTTCTGCCTGAACAAGTAAACCAATATCCGATTCTAAAAGATCATTATCTTTGGCGATTTCGTATGCTTCATTTACTTTTTTTAATTTATTTAAAACAAAAATATATTTTTTAGCGACATCTTCAGTTTTACAATCAGAATTATAAAGATTAAACAATTCTTGTTCCGCCTCGGAATACATTTCTTGTTCGATATAAGAATCAACCTGCGAAAGCATTTCTTCATAATAAGAACACGCAAAATCATCTAAACTGTAATCATCCAGAGTTTCCGCATAAGAGAGATTGAATAAAAAACTAATCAATGCAGTGAATATTAATAGTTTTTTCATATAAATATGATATGGAATAAGATGGATTATAATAATAATCCAAGAAGGCAATATCCATATTGCATAAATTACATAAAAAAGGCTTACAAAATGTAAGCCTTAAATTTGTGTGTAGGTTATTGTGAAGGTTAAATTAGTCCGAGTTTAAGTCTGTTTAATTGAGCAGTAATCTCATTAGCCATTTGGAACGGTTGAGGCTGTCCTTGAATTGCCCCTGCCTGTCCGCCTGCAAATGCTTGTGTTTGTTGAGAATCTTCTGCTTTGCCAACTTGTTGTGTGCTGTTTAAATCTTGTACAGCTTGCGGAGCTTGCATGTTTTGTACTTGGTTTTGTGCATTTTGCAGCTCGTGGAACTGTTTAATAATTTCTTGTGCTTGTGATTCTGTTTTAATATTTTGAGAATTTATTCCTAGTGCTTGAAGTTCTTGTCTTGTTTCAGGTTTAATAGCGTTAACCTGTTGCATTTGTTGATATTGACTTGCTCCGTTAATTGCATTAATTGATACCATGTTTATCCCCTATTTCCATTTTATTGACAGATTATTAGACGGCATTTTGGAGTTAAACTTTAGTTTTTTTAATAATATTGTTACAAATCTTTATGATAATGACAAAATATTTTATTTTTACTTTTTTATATCTCCAGCATAGGAGGTTTCAATATGTTTGGTATAAAGTTTTCACCGGTAAAAAATACACGCCCATTAAGAACAATTGAACGCGAAATGGAAATGACAAGAGCAAGATATCAACACTATCTTAAAACCGGAGAGATAACTTTACCGCCCAAAGAAACTGTAAAAGAATCAATGTTGACAAAAACAGTTAAATTCATTAAATCAATGATAAACGCTAACAAGTAATAATCTGGAAATTTTATATAAACTTAATCCGCTGTTCTTGAGCAGCGGATTTTTTTGTGTATAATATAGTAATTTGAGGAGCGATTTAAATATGGAAAATAGAATTTATTTTGTAGATGTAACCAACAGAGACGGTGTTCAAACTTCAAGGCTTGGTTTAGCCAAATTACAGAAAACAATTATTAATCTTATGCTTGATGATATGGGAATTACTCAATCAGAGTTTGGGTTCCCGACAACAATGCACGAATTAAACTATTTGAATGCAAATCTTGAACTTGTTGAGTGGAATGTGATTACAAATACAAAATTATCCGGCTGGATGAGAGCTATAGCCGGAGATGTTGAACAGTCATTTAAAAACGTTCCAAAGCTAAAGAACTGCAACCTTTCTCAATCAACTTCTGAGCAAATGATATACGGGAAATACATGGGGAAAAAGACTCCTGATGATATTCTTAAGATGACCTGTGAAGCTGTTGAATGTGCAGTAGATAAGGGTGCAGAAATAATCGGTGTAAATGCTGAAGATGCCTCAAGAAGTGATATTAATTTCTTGATAAAACTTGCAAAGGAAGTTAAAAAAGCCGGAGCATACCGTTTCAGATACTGTGATACTCTGGGGTATGAAGATCCGCAGACTACTTATGAGAGAATTTACCGGATTGCTAAAGAAGTTCAAATGCCTATAGAACTTCATTTTCATAACGATTTAGGTATGGCGGTTGCCTGTTCTGTTATGGGTGCCAGAGCTGCAATTGATGCAGGTGTTGATGCTTACATAAATACTGCAATTAACGGTATGGGAGAACGTGCCGGAAATGCAGATTTGGTATCCTGTCTTTTAGCAGTATTAAAATCTGCAGGATTTAAAAACAGCAAATATAAAATTGACCCTAAAATTGATTTAAGTAAATCCTGGAAATTGGCTAAATACACAGCTTATGCATTTGGAGTTCCAATACCTATAAACCAGCCGGCAGTCGGAGATAATGCATTTGCTCACGAATCAGGTATCCATGCAGATGGCGCATTAAAAGACCGAAGGAATTATGAACTGTATGATTACGAAGAACTTGGGCGCGGCGAACCCGAAATTATTGAAACCGGACGTATGATTACAACAGGAGAATACGGCGGAATTAAGGGATTCAGAAATGTATATGACAAACTGGAACTCGAATTTCATGATGAACACGAAGCGCGTAACATTCTTGAGCTTGCCCGTTATGCAAACGTTCATACTCAAAAACCTCTAACAGAAAGCGAATTAAAATTCATATACTATTATCCGGATATCGCGGCAAAAGTTATGACAGTATCACCGTACTATTGTCCGGAAGGTGCGATAAAAGACAGGGTAGATGCACACTTGCTTACTCTGCCAAAACATATTATTTAACTATAGGAAGGATTAAAATAAATGGGTTTAACATTAGTAGAAAAAATTCTATCAAATCATGTCGGCAGAGATGTTCATGCCGGAGAATTGGTTATATCAAAAGTTGATGTTTGTGCGGTTCAAGATGGAACAGGTCCTTTGACTGTACAAGAATTTAAGAAAATCGGAAAAGAGAAATTAAACAATCCGGAAAGAACAATCCTTTTTATAGACCACGCCTCACCGAGTCCGAGAAAAGAATTATCAAATACTCACATGGTTTTAAGAGAATTTGCCAAAGAATATGGAGCTGTTCTTTCTGATACAGGCTCAGGTGTATGCCACCAGAGATTAATAGAATCGTATGTTAATCCTGGAGAAGTCCTTGTAGGTGCAGATTCTCATACCTGTACATCCGGTGCTTTAGGTGCGTTTGCAACCGGCATGGGGTCAACTGATATTGCTGTTGCAATGGCACTTGGTAAAACCTGGCTAAAAGTTCCTGCTACATTTAAAATTGTTGTAACAGGTAAGTTCAAACCGGGAATTTGTTCTAAGGATTTGATGCTTCATCTTATCGGAATGATAGGTGCAGATGGTGCAACATACAAAGCTTTGGAATTTACAGGCGATACAATTGATAATATGGAAATGGCAGAAAGATTTACTCTTGCCAATATGGCAGTTGAAGCCGGTGCTAAGTGCGGACTTTTTGTTGCCGATGAAAAAACAAAAGCGTATTTGGAAGAAAAAGGCAGAGGGGACAAATATTCTCAAATACTTCCTGACGAAGATGCTGTATATGAGCGTGTAATCAATATCAATGCAGAAGATATTAAATACACGGTATCTTGTCCGCACACTGTCGATAATACAAAAACTGTTGAAGAATTAGAACCTAAAAAAATTAAAGTTAATCAGGTATATGTCGGAACCTGTACAAACGGCAGAATTGAAGATTTGAGAGTCGTTGCAGGTATTTTAAAAGGGAAAGAAGTTAATTCGGATGTTAGAATGCTGATTTGTCCGGCTTCACCGACGGTATATAAACAAGCCCTAAAAGAAGGGTTGTTAGAAACATTTATTGATTCTCACGCACAAATCCTGCCTCCTGGATGCGGACCTTGTGTCGGGGTTCATGCCGGTATTCTTGGAGATGGTGAAGTTTGTCTTGCAACACAAAACAGGAATTTCCAAGGCAGAATGGGAAATACAAATGGTGAAATATATCTTGCTTCTCCATACGTAGCTGCTTATACCGCAATTAACGGATATATTTCTGCTAAATAAACGTTATAATACATAAAAAGGTGGTGCTTTATGATAAAAAAATGTCCGTTTTCTAAAGAAAATTGTACTCCGGAATGCAGTTTATTTGTTGCAACGGAAGATTTAAACGAGCTTGTTGCTGCACGCTTATCAAGTTTAGGTGTCGTTGATAAAAATTTTAACGGTTCCTGCTCCTTTAAAATGCTTGCAATGAGCGGCGGAAGGTTTATTTTTGAAAATACTTCTACTAAAAGATTATAAACAACGTAAATCTTTGTTACAAAGCATGGTATTAATGCCGTTTGTCTAGTATACTATTGTAATGGAGAGGAGAAGCTAGTGATTAGTGAAAATACTAAGGATAAAATTTTATCACCACAAGATTTGAGAAAAATTTTGAATGCTGATAATATGGAAATTGTAAAGCTTTGCAGAAAAGCTTCAATTGTTCCCCAAAAAGATGAAAACGGTAAAACATATTTTTCAATGGAAGAAGCAAGATTGTTAAAGCAGGCAAAAGAATCCAAAAAGGAAGTTATGCCTAAGTCTTCTTCTCAAGTTGTAGTAAATACTTTATTATCTTCTCTAAAAAAAATGGAAGATAATATGACAGCATCTATAACAGATTCATTAACAAAAGTTCTTGATGAAAGACTTGAAGGAATGGATGAAGTTGTTGTTGAACTTATTCGCTGCAAAACTGAAAATGAAAACTTAAAAAATAAAGTTAATGAATTAAACAAGGAAAATTATAAATTAAAAAATACATTGAATTCATATAAGCCATTTGCATTTGGTTTGTTTATAAAAAAACAAGAAGACGATATTTTATTATAAAAATTATAAAGGGAAGATAGTATGGTTGTTAAAGAAGAAACTGCAGCAGGCTCTACTGATGAAAGAAATAGAGCGTTAAAGCTTGCAATTGAAAAGATAGAAAAGGATTTTGGGAAAGGTGCAATAATGCGCCTTGGAGATAAAACTACAGTTAATGTAGATGCTATCCCAACAGGAGCTTTAGCATTAGATGTCGCTTTAGGTATCGGCGGCATTCCAAGAGGCAGAATTATAGAAATTTACGGACCAGAATCCTCGGGGAAAACTACGCTTGCTCAGCATATTGTTGCCGAATGCCAGCAAAGAGGCGGGATTGCGGCATTCGTTGATGCAGAGCATGCTCTTGACCCTGAATATGCAAGAAATCTTGGTGTTAATATTGATGAACTTTTAATTTCCCAGCCTGATACCGGAGAACAAGCGCTTGATATCACAGAAGAACTTGTTAGATCAGGGGCTGTAGATGTTGTAGTTGTTGACTCTGTTGCAGCACTTGTTCCGAAAGCTGAAATTGAAGGAACTATGGAAGACCAGCAAATGGGACTTCAAGCAAGATTGATGTCAAAAGCATTGAGAAAACTAACAGGTGTTATAGGTAAAACCAATACAACGGTTATATTTATTAACCAATTAAGACAAAAGATTGGCGTTATGTACGGGAATCCGGAAACAACAACCGGTGGTAACGCACTTAAGTATTATGCATCTGTCAGAATGGAAATTAAACGTGTTGAAGGTTTAAAAGGCGACGGAATGGATGTCGGAAACCACGTAAGAGTTAGAGTTCTTAAAAACAAGGTTGCACCTCCATTCAGAACTGCGGAATTTGATATTATCTTTGGTAAAGGTATATGCAAAACAGGTAATATTCTAGATGTTGCAGTAAATCTTGATATAGTAAAAAAAGCCGGAGCCTGGTTTAGCTTTAATGACGAAAAATTAGGTCAAGGCCGTGACAAAGCTAAAGAATATTTAAACGCTAATCCTGAATTGCTGGCAGAAGTAGAGAAATTAGTCAGAGAAAAACTTGCAGAACAATAAGAAACAATAAGAAATGTAAAAAATAATTTCTTATATAGCAAAAAAAATCTGTCACCGGACTTAGTTAAGCCGGATACATGTGTGTAAAGTGAAAGGATAGTGGGAAAATGATACAAGCAATAAGTGGTTTCAGACCATACGTATCTGCAGTTCCGCGGGTTACTCAACAACAAAGAGTTAACCAAATTAAACTTGAGCGCAATGAAGTAACTGATGATTTGAGAAACGGAAAAATTACTGACATGCAAGCAATGTCAGAAAAAGTTGCATTAAATTCTCAATTATCAGATGTCAAAGCAAAAGTTACTCCTTCTGTTTACATTAACAATACTTCTAAAGTAGAAAAACCGACAAATATGTTTGTTTCAACTCCGGAAGTTAAACCTGCTAATGTTCAAGCTATGGATAGACAGCAAAAAGGTAAGGAACTAACTAAAAACGAAAAAGAACAAATTGTTCAGGACCAAATGAAACAGATGGCTATTAACAATCAAGTTTTACACGGATTGACAGCAGCTGTATAAAAACTTTATTAATATGTATTTCTTTAGGACTTGGGATTCTTCTCAAGTCCGTTTTTTATGAATTAAACAAATTAAGCTGCGGCGGTACAAGTTCCGGTTTATCTGCGTATTTTTTATTAGTAGATAAATTTTTAGAAAAATCTTTTTGCATTTTAGTCATTAGAGATTTTGATTTATTAATAACAGAGCTTGGCAGTCCTGCCATCTGAGCAACATGGATACCATAACTCTTGCTTGCTCCGCCCGGCACAATCTTTCTTAAAAATTCAATTTTTCCGTCTTCTTCAGTAATCGTTATTCTGTAGTTTTTAATTTGCGGATAAGTCTTGGTCATAACGTTTAATTCATGATAGTGTGTTGCAAATATACATCTTGCGTTTATTTTTGTTGCGATATATTCAGCAACAGCCCATGCAATTGCTACACCATCATAGGTACTTGTTCCTCTGCCTATTTCATCAATCAAAATAAAACTGTTTTCTGTTGCATTGTTAAGTATATATGCCGTTTCAACCATTTCTACCATAAAAGTAGATTGCCCAAGAGTTAAGTCATCACTGGCCCCGACACGGGTAAATATTTTATCAGAAATACCGATTCTTGCGTAATCTGCAGGGACATAAGAACCTATTTGGGCAAGTATTGCAATAAGAGCATTTTGCCGCATATATGTTGATTTCCCTGCCATATTTGGCCCCGTAAGAATCATAAATCTTGTCGAATTATGTTCGATAGAATTTTGCAATTCTAAATCGTTTGGGACGTATGTTCCTAATGGTAGAATTTTTTCCAATACCGGATGACGACCGTTTTTAATTACAAATTCTGAGGTTTCATTCAACTCCGGTTTAACATAGTTATTTTCAAGAGCAACAGTTGCAAATGAAGTCAATACATCAAGTTTTGCTATACATTCTGAAACTGTTCTTATAATATCAACAAACTCTTTAGCATAGTTTTTAAAATCAGAATAGATTTTGTATTCAAGTTCATTAATCTTAGTTTGTGCGGTCAAAACTTCATCTTCATGTTTTTTTAGTTCATCTGTGATAAAACGTTCACCGCCTGTTAGTGTTTGTTTTCTTACATAATTAGCCGGAACCTGACTTAGGAAAGAATTTGTAACCTCAATATAGTATCCAAAGACTCTGTTATAACCAACTTTAAGATTTTTAATATTTGTTTTTTCTCTTTCTTGTTGTTCGAAATTTTCAATCCAGGTTGTTCCGTTATTAAGAAGATCTCTCAAATAATCAAGTCCTTCATCAACTCCTGATTTTATAACTCCGCCTTCTTTAATTATATTGGGAGCATTGTCATCAATCGTGCGTTTAATTATATTTGCAAAATCAACTAAATCATCTAATCTGTCTTCAATATGACTAAAAATATCAATATTGCAATCTTTTGTAAGTTTATATAAGTCAGGCAGCGCAAATAAAGAATCTCTAAGACTCAAGAAATCTTTTGGGACTGCCGAAGTTGTACTCAATCTGGTAGCAAGTCTTTGAATATCATAAATATCATGAAGAGTTTCAGTTATATCTACTCTAATTTTATCGTATTCTATTAATTTTTCTACTATTTCTTGCCTTGCTTCTATTTCTGAAAGTTTTTTTAGCGGCTGACATATCCAAGACTTGAGCAGTCTTGTTCCCATATTGGTATTTGTTCTGTCAATTGCCCAGTATAGAGAACCATATTTATTTTTTTCTCTTAATGTTTCAATTAATTCCAGATTTTTTCTTGTGCTTGAATCCATTAATACATATTGTGATAATTCATATTGTTCAATAGTATCAAGTTTTGGAAACGATGATTTTAAATTTTCCCATATATAAGCTAATAATGCTGCCGCAGCTCTAAAACCAAGTTTACAATTATTGTATCCTAATGCATCAAGAGTTGATATATTGAGAGCATTTTTCAAGTTGTTTTTTGCGAAATCTGAATCAAATATTTTTGCCGGAACTTTAGAGCAGTTGTAATTTGCAACTATTTCATCAGGCAAGTTTAGTTTTTCATCCGGCACAATTTGAAACGGAAGAGCTTTTTGTGCAACTGTCGGTCCAATAATTTCAGACGGTTGTATTCTTGCAAGTTCAGAAATTATCAAGTTAAAAGGTGCCTGTGTAACTTTAAATTCACCGGTACTGATATCAGAATATGCAAAACCGTATATTCCTTTTTCTTCAAACATTGCACAGATGTAGTTATTGCTGCTTTTTTCTAAAAAATCGTTTTCAATAATTGTTCCTGGAGTAACAACTCTGACAAGCCCTCGTTTTACTATTCCTTTAGCTTGTTTGGGGTCTTCTAACTGTTCACATATTGCAACTTTTATCCCTTTTCCTATTAGTTTTCCTAAATAGTTATCAATTGCTTTAACAGGTATTCCGGCAAGAGGGACTTTGCCTAAAGCTGCACCGGCATCCCTGGCTGTTAGAGTTATTTCAAGTTCTCTGGAGAGGATTTCTGCATCTTCAAAGAATGTTTCATAAAAATCACCCATTCTATATAGCAACAGTGTGTTAGGGTTTTGATGTTTTATTTCAAGATACTGGCGCATGCCGGGAGATGTTTCTTCCGGATTAACATCTATACTATTAATATGATTGATTTCCCCTTTTGTCATGACTATAATTATACAATAAGTATGTAAAGAAGGAAAACATGTTTCGATTTCTTAAAAATATATTTAACGCAATAGTTCTTGTACTTGTATTTGCAGGTATAAATAATCTTTATAATGCACATGTTTTTGATAATCTAATTGAAAATTGTTCAAATTTTTTCAAAGAAAAATCAGCACAAACAATTCAACGAGTAGGAGATTTTTCACATATTAATGCAGAATTTAATGTTGATACAGCAGTAAATCTTTTCGGTTACAGAGCTGTTCTTGCCGAGCATAGGGCATCAGGGCAAAGAATGATTATTCTTGATTCCGGTCATAAGCAATTGTTAACAAGAGAGGATTTAAGAGGTGACGGTATTGAACAAAAACTTGGAGATTTGAGTAAAAAATTCAAATATCAGTCATCCAATGTAAGTGATATTCATATCACCAATAGAGGTGTTATATCTGCATACGGGAAGCAGTTACCTTATGTAAAATTCACAGCAAGTGTAACAAAGCTTCCGATTAGTAAGATTTCTGGTATTATAGCGGTTTATGATGATAATCCAAGAGAACAACGTTTGTTGTTGGCTGTTAATGAGAAAGACAGGTATTCGCAGTTAATAACAAATGAATTTTATAAAGCAGTCAGGGAGTCTAATTAAAGGTTTAAGTAATGAAAAGACAATTAAGATTAGCGCATTTATATCCTAAGATGCTAAACATATATGGAGATTATGGTAACGTATTAACATTGAAAAAACGCTGTGAATGGCGTGATATTGAGATTACAATAGATGAGATTGAAATAGGCGATAGAATGTCCGAGCATGATATGTATTTTATAGGTGGCGGACAAGATGTTCAGCAGGTTGAGGTTGCAAAAGAATTACAGAAAAATAAGGCATTTTTTAAGAATGAGCAAAACTTAAATGCGGTATTTTTGGCAATCTGCGGCGGGTACCAATTGTTGGGACATTATTATCAGCCTCATGATGGTGATCGCTTAGAAGGGTTGGGCTTATTAGATGCTTATACTGTAGCAGGTCCAAATCGTTTTATTGGAAACGTGACCGCAGAAGTTGATTATTTGAAGAAAAAAACTCTGGTCGGTTTTGAAAACCACAGCGGTCTGACGTATTTGAACGGAAAAACAAAGCCTATTTCTCATATTATTATTGGAAAAGGAAATAACGGAAAAGATAAGACTGAGGGAGCCAGATATAAAAATGTATTTGGTACATATTTGCATGGTTCTTTCTTGCCAAAGAATCCGCATTTCGCTGATTATTTGATAGAATTAGCGTTGCAAAAGAAATACGGTGTAGAGATGGAATTAGAATCCTTGGATGATTCTTTGGAATATTATGCACATGTTGCAGTTGTTGAAAAACCGTATTAGAGATATATAGTACTTGATTTTTAGTTTTTAGCATTACATAATAATAATGTTGAGAGTAGTTCTTGACGTGATAATTAAATATTATCGCGGGATGGAGCAGTCTGGTAGCTCGTCGGGCTCATAACCCGAAGGTCGTTGGTTCAAATCCAGCTCCCGCAACCAATTGATATAAGTGACTTTTAGAGGTATTCTAAAAGTCACTTTTTTAGTTTTTGCAACACATTTCACTACACATTGGAATAAAAAAGCTGAAAACTCTCTCACTGTGTAATAAAGTGAGTGTTTTGCGTATGACAGATGGTGCGATTATTTCGGGCAATCGGCTTGTGTAGCGGATTTTAG
>CALUXY010000036.1 GCA_944324855.1 Candidatus Gastranaerophilales bacterium
TAACCGTTTTTAGGGAAATCAAGTGTGGTGTGTGTAGAAAACAAATTTTATTCCCACCCGATGATTTCCTTTTTTTTAGTATGGGTAAATAGTGTAATTAGGGTTTTCATCTTTATTTATAACTTAAATTAAATGAGTAAGCGCAATATCAACTCAATACATTTACCTCTTTACCCCTTAGAACAAAATCCCTGCAATGGTTGCAGACATAAAACAGGTCAATGTCCCGCCGATTAACGCTTTTACTCCCAATTCCGCAAGATTTCTTCTTTGGTTAGGTGCCAATTCACCAATACCACCTAATTGTGTTGCTATTGAACCAACATTACCAAAACTGCATAATGCAAAACTTGCAATCAAAAATGCCTTAGGTGAAAGCGTATCTTTTATTGCAGATAAATCAATATATGCAACCATTTCGTTTAATATTACTTTTGTTCCCATTAATTGGCTAACAGCTGTTATATCTTGATGAGGGACTCCCATCAGAAATGCAAATATCGCAAAGAATTTTCCTAAAATCATCTTTAATGATAAATGCTGCAAATCAAGTCCTAAAAATGCTCCATGCATATGAAAAGCTTTATATATCATTGAACCAAAATATCCAAGAGTATAGTCAATCATAGATACCAGAGCAACAAGAGCAATAAGCATCGCTGTAACGTTAATTGCAACCTGCATACCTTCTCCGGCGCCTGATGCAATTGAATCTATAAGATTAACATGTGTTCTTTCGGTTGAGAGTTTAATATTTTCACCCGTTTCTGGGATTCGGTCTTCCGGATACATCATTTTGGTAATAACAAGAACTCCCGGAGCCGCCATTACAGAAGATGCCAAAATATATTGTGCAGGAATTCCCATACCGATATATATAGGCATCATTGCACCGGAGATGCAAGCCATACTTCCTGCCATACATGCAAGTAATTCTGAACGAGTTAATGCTTCAAGATAAGGTTTAATCATTATTTGTGCAACAATTTGCCCGACAAATGAGTTTGCGACAGAACATAATGCTTCTGCTCCTGAAACTTTCATTAATTTATTCATAGCTTTACCGAGAACAAGAACGATTCTCTGCATAATTCCATAGTAATAAAGTATGTTAACAAGTATCATCATAAAGATACAAGATGCAACGAGTTGAAGAGCAAAAATTCTGTGTCCGGCGCCAAATACAGAATCAAAGAGTTTGAAATCCAATAATCCGCCGAATACAAACTGACCGCCCTGAAAGGCGAAATCCAAAATCTTTTGAATAAGTACGCCTATTCCTAAAAACATTTTTTGTCCCAGAGGAACTTTAAAAATAAATACTGCAAGTGAAACTTGTAATAAAAAACCGATTCCTACAGTTTTAAAATTAATTTTTTTTCGATTATTTGACATAAGATAAGCAATCAATAATATAAATACAATCCCTAAAAAGCCAAATAATCTATCCATAATTTTCTCCAGTAACTAGTAGTGAATGAAAAAATTATATCAAAGATAAATTCAAAAGTATATAAAAATTTTACAGTTTATAAGAAATTGCAAGTCCTGCAGGTAAATCCAATATTTCTGTCTGAAAACCTTCATCTGAAATTACTGCATCAAGGTAAGTTTGTACTTTTTCTCTATGTGAATTGACATTATCTGCACAAAGGATTGCATTAGGTAAAAGATGAGGTTTTAAAAGCTCAAAGTTTTTTACGTACTCTCTTTTGTTTGCATCAATTAAAACAAAATCAAATTTTTTATCAGAATCAAATCCTTCTATAATATCGCAGGCAGAACCCAGAATCGGTGTGTACATGCCGGCAAAACCGCATTTATCAAAGTTATTCCGTGCAATGCTCTGACGTTTATCATAATACTCTATAGTCGTAAGATGTCCTTTTGTTGTTTTTAAAGCATCAAGCATCCATAATCCTGAATACCCGTTTGATGTTCCGATTTCAAGAACATTTTTTGCATTTCGGATTTTTATCAGCATATTTAAAAAATTACCGGTAGCTCTGGATACATTCCAAAAATCTTTTTGTGTTTTTTCTAATTCTGTTAGTGTATCACTCAAAATTTTGTTCATAATTAAATCTTTCTAATATTTTTACCGACTATGATATTATTTACCGGAATATCAAGAGAGTTTGTTTTCAATACAACTTTTTTATTCAAATCAATAACCGAATATCTGCCGGCTTTTATATCTGATACGAGAGCCAAAGATGTATTAGGAATCATAGATATTGAAGTAGAAAATCCGCCTGTGCCGAGTTTCATTATTGATGACGGTTCATCAGATTTCATATTTATAACTTGAATGATATTATCCACAGCACTTAATACAAATAAATTGTTTCCGTATGCTATCATATCAATAGGTTTCTTTATTGTATTGAACTCTGATAACAGTGTTTGATTTTTATAATCCAAAACAGCAATTCTGTCTTTTGTTCTGCTTGCAAGATATAACTTCCCATCCGCATAAACCAGTTTTGAGATATTCGGATAACTTCCCATATCTTTTAAAGTATATTCATTGCCTAGCTCAATACTCCAAATTTTGTTTGTTAATTTATCTACATAAATTAAATAATCATTATTCAGAACAAGTTTTTCACACCTGCCGTTTACTTTAATCTTTTTCTTTAGTGTCATATCGGCTAAAGAAATCTGATAAATTGTTGATGTATCAGGACTTGCAACATAGGCGACATTGTTCTTTGTATCCATTACAATTTCGCCGCCGTTTGTTGTTAAGTCTAACTGTTTTATAATTCTGTCATCCGCAAGTGAAATTATATCAACAAGAGTACTATTGAATGTTGTAACAAATAAAAATTTGCTGTCAGGTGTAATCGCAATACATCTTGGAATAGCTTTTTGAGAAAGTGCATACTGCGGTTTTTGTGCCTCGCCTTTTACAACTTGAATATCTTTTGTGTAACAGGTTGAAATATATAAAGTTTTGTCACTTAACTGCGGTACGGTTGATACACGATTAGCCTGCTTTACAGCCTTAACCGGTTCTGCCTTTTTAAATTCAATTTTTGCTGCGGGAATCTTAATTTCTTCTTCCGGTGCAATTTTTACCGTTAAATTCCCGGTTATACTTTTAAGATTTTCAGGTATTATGAGATTTTTAGGTACAAGCATATCCTGAGGCAGCAAGCCTGATTTTATTACTACAGGCGGTTTATCAAATTTTTTTACAGTTTTTGTTCCGTCTTTATTGACTAAAACTTTTAATAACGTAAAGTCATTATTGAATATAACAACATCTGGATGTTTTACAAGCGGAGTTTTATCAGGATATGTTACCGCAACTGCCAATTTCTCGGGGTTCTTCATTTTTGCGGGATACAACGGCAGATAAACCGTACCGTCCGGTAAAATTATAACTCCGTCAAATCTTATATCCACATTAGGGAATGTTTTTTTCAACATTAATTGGACATCATCAGGGAGTTTTGCCGCCATCGCAGCAGGAATGAATGATAAAAATGCTATTAATAAAACTAAAAACTTTTTCACTATTTAAAAGCCCCTTTGATTTTTTCTTTAACAGATTGTTTTCTTACTCGGCCTGTTTCTATTTCGTATAAAGATTCATACAAACGTTTTTCTTCATTAGAAATATGTATCGGAGTTTTAACCGATACAACAACAATGTGGTCTCCGCGCATAGAAGGGTTTGAAAGCACAGGAACACCTGCACCTTTTATTGTAACTCTATCTCCTGATTGCAAGCCTTGCGGGATAGAAATTTTACGTTCGCCGTCTATTGTCTTGATTAAAACTTCGTCGCCAAGTACTGCTTGAGCAGGTGATACATCCAGTTTTGTATAAATATTGATACCGTCTCTATGAAAATAGTCAGATGGTTTTACATGAATAATTACGTATAAATCACCGGCAGGACCACCGTTTAAGCCAGCATCTCCTTCTCCTGAAAGACGCATTTTAGAACCGGTATCAACTCCTTTAGGAATTTTAATTGATAATGTTTTTTCTGTTTCTTTTCGTCCTTGACCTTTACAATCTGGACACGGGTCAGAAATAATTTTTCCTTTACCGTGGCATTTCGGACAGGTAACAATTTGTGCGAAACTTCCGAGAATAGTTTGTGTTGTTTGCTGTATTTGACCTCTGCCGCCGCAAGTCGGACAAGTTACAGGTTTGCTTCCAGGTTTCGCGCCGGTACCGTTACAGGTATGACAAGCTTCCAGATGGTCTATCTTGATTTCTTTTTCAAGTCCGAACATTGCATCTTCAAATTCTATTTCAATATCCAGACGGAGATTTTCACCTCTGACAGGTGCATTGGGATCAACACGGCGGGATGATGAACCAAAACCAAATCCGCCAAAGAAAGATTCAAATATATCATTCAAATCTCCAAAACCATCTGCAAAAGGCCCTTGAGATGAATAGCCTGAATTTTGTAAACCTTCTTCTCCAAAACGGTCATAAGTTGCGCGCTTGTTATCATCCATAAGAACTTCGTATGCTTTACCGAGTTCTTTGAACTTTTCTTCTGCATCCGGAGCTTTATTTACATCCGGATGGTATTTGCGTGCCATTTTTCTAAAAGCACTTTTTATTTCATCTTTTGTTGCATCTTTTGATACACCCAGTATTTCGTAATAATCCGTCATCGTTTTCTCTTTTTTTACTATTCTATTCGGCTGTAGCTACGTTAACCAATGCAGGTCTTAAGACTCTGTCTCCAAGTTTGTAGCCTTTTTGTAATTCTGCAATAATCGTATGTTCAGGATGTTCACTTGTTGGTGTTTGCATAACTGCTTCGTGGAAGTTCGGGTCAAATTCTTCCCCTACACATTGGATAACTTCTAATCCGACTTTAGCAAGAGCATCGGTTAACTGTTTGTGTACAAGATTAAAACTTTCTTTTACTGTTTCACAGTCTTCAACATCTGCGATAGCTTTTTCTCCGCGGTCAAAATTATCCAGAACATCGATTAATTTTTTTAAAGTATCTTCGGCTCCGTATTTTAAAAGACTTTCACGTTCTTGTGCCTGTCTTTTCCTGTAGTTATCAAAATCCGCAGCCAATCTTATATATTGGTTATTTAATTTGTCATATTCTGATTGAAGTTTATCTAAATCAGATTCCTGAGAATCTTCTGCTTGTTCAGGAGTATCTTCTGCCGTTGTATTTTCGTTAACAACTACTTCAGCATCCGGATTAACTTCTGCCTTGGTATTAGAGGTTTGTTCAGAATTTACCTCTGTGTTTTCACCTTCGTTTACCCCTTCATTTACCCCAAATGGATTTGTCATAGTCAAACTCCCTTTACAGTATCGTACATCTTTAATTATAGTTTATCAAGTAACATATACAAGGAAACTTTATTTTTTTTTAACATTTCACAAGTCTCAGAAAAATACGATTTTATTTTTTGAATGAATTGAGGAGTCGGGTATTTTGTATCATAGCTTGTATAACTTGTATAACAAAATATACCTGCTGTTACGAGTATGATTAATAATAAAAATACAAATACTTTAAACGCACGCAGTATTGCTCCAATAGGCAGCCGTCTTCCTTGCAGCGCTGTATCTGATTTGACTAAAAGAGTATCTACTACTTCAGAAATTGATTTATTCTGGATATCTTCCATAATTTCAGCATTAGAAGGTGAAGTATTAAACAATTTTTCCAAGTTTGCACGTGCACATTCAAGTTTAAAATTCTCTGCAGATTCTATTTTCTGTTGTTCGGTAACTTTCAAAATTTCAGTTTTTGATTGAATAAACGCATCTGCAAGTTGAGAAATATTTGTAATATCGTTATTTATTTCTTTTTTTATTGAATCTTCTTTTTGCATCATTGATGAACAAATTTTTTCGGCTTGTTCAAATTTAATCATTTCTTTGCGTAAATATTTTGAAGCGGAAAGCGTTTTAAAAAATTCTATTTTATCTGTTATTGTTCCGTCGATGTATTCTATAATTTTTTCCCTGTCTTTTTTTAATGACTCAATATCTTCTGAAGGTTTAGAAATATTGAAATTAATATCTTCAAAAGATTTTAAATCGTTTATATCGATGTAATAATTTTCATTATCACAATAAGTTCTATCCAAATCATTTTGTGGTAAAAAGCCTAGTAATTTGACCATATTATTTTCAAATCGGACAAACATAAATATGTCCCCAAAAATTCCGTATCTTTCATGTTTTTTAGGTACAAAAAGTTTGTATTCCCCAAAGTTCAGTCTGACGGAGATTCGACAATCGTTTACAAACACTTCTGCAATATCCCACTTTTCAATGATTGAAGGTATTTCTTGTAAGGAACAATAAGAATCAACAGACAGTCCTGAATTTGTCAGAATTTTTTCAGCAGCTTTTGCTGCATAAAAATTTGCGGCAATCCTCTTTCGCATATTTGAATTTTTAAAGCCGGATAATTTATATCCGATTTCTTTTAATTCTCCGGCAGAAAGAGATACAACATCAAGAGGTTTAATATTATTTAAATTTTCTGCAAATTCTTCCATTCCGATAAATATTGTACTATGAATTGATAAGTTTTGTAAATAAAACTTAACAAAAGGTCAAAAATAGGCAAAAATCATGATTTTGGTGGTTTTATATACATGTGTGATAGATAAGTAACCCTTGGAGGTGTGTTATGGTAAGTGGTGTTTCTTTTAGAGCAGGTGCATTAGATTCAGCAAGAGATATTCTTGATCAACCTCAAAAACATTCTAAACCTGCAGGTGCTCAAACAGCTCCTGAAGCTAAAGCAGATGAGTATGTTAAGCCAAAGAAAAAACATACAGTAAGAAATGTAATTATTGGAACATTAGTAGCTGCAGCAGCTGTTGTCGGTGGATTAGTTGCAGGCCACAAGTTAGGCGGATTCAATAAAGTAATTGAAAAAGTAGGTACAGATGCTACAGGATTTAAGAAATTCTTAGGTCAAGCAGCAGAAAAAGCTAATACAGCCGGTGAATGGATAACAGCTAAAGGCGTAAAAGCTTTTGAAGCAGTTAAAGGCTTATTCAAAAAAGGAGGAGAAGGCGCTGGCGCAGAAGGTGCCGGAGCTGCATCATAAAAAAGTTTTACACCAACAAGGTATTATCAAACGGCGGTATAATTACTATACCGCCGTTTTTACATGAGTTTGCAAAAAATATGTATTTTCGACTTTTTCCGCAAACTCATTTAGTAAATATTTGTAAATTTTAATAGCAAATTATTATTTTAGGAATGTTAAAGTATAAGTAAACTAATTAATGAAAGGATAAGATTATGCATTTAGGAATTACCCCTATGAATCAGAATATGAATTGTTCAAGACACAACAACACTCCAAGTTTTGGTATGGCCATAAAAATGGATAAATCAGCTTATCCAATTATAAAAAAACAAGCAATAGCACTTGGTGAAAAGGAAAAAAATAACTTTTTCACAAAATTAAAGCAAGCAGTTACAAGACAAGAACAAAATCCTGTAGATATAATTATAAGAAAAGCAAAGCACAGACAAGCGCTGGCGGCTGAAATAGTTGATTCAGAAGCCGGAAAAGCAATTGGCGGTGTAAAGAATAAAGTAAAATCTCAACCTATTATCGGCAAAAACGGAAGTTTAGGATTTTTAAATAAAGCAGAGAAAAAGGCCGATAAATTAAATGAAACGAATAACCAAGTTCAAGAAATTATTGATAGTATCCCAAAAGCTGAAGCTAAAGACTACGGGAAAGTAATTAAACAAATTGATACAGAGGTATAAAATCAAAATAACCGGAGAATAAATCTCCGGTTATTTTGTAAAATAAAAATTTTATTTATACTCCGAAATGATTAAAGCATTTATCAATATTTTTAATTTGTTCAATTTTGTCATCATAGTTTAATTTAATAACACTATCTTCTTCTTTTGGAATAACTTCACCTATGATTGTATAATCTTTTAGTTTTGGAAGCAGCTCAACAGGCACAGTTGCAATCAATTGATAATCTTCTCCGCCATAAAAAATTAAATCTTTATAGTTGTCAAAATATTTTTCAAGTTTCGGATCATACAGTATACGTTCAAAATCAACGGACATTGTACAATCACTAGCTGTTCCTATTTTATACAAAGCATCAAAAAGACCATCCGAAGTATCCATCATTGCGTAATCTTCTTCTATCTGTTCTGCAATTTGTCTTGAAAATTCAAGTTGTGCCACAGGCATTAAGTGAGCTTTAATTAAATCCTTATCAGGTTCCAAATTTTCCATTAAAATTTTTAAACCGGCAGCACTTGAACCATGAGCACCGCTGGTAATAATCTTATGACCGATTTTAGCATTACTTCTGGATGATATACGTCGGTTTTCTGTTTTTCCTATTACACAAATTGATATATAAAGTTTGTCACTTCCTGTTACATCGCCTCCGACAATCTGCACATTTGTATCATTAAGTGCTAACTTGCATCCTTCATAAAAATCTTCAATATCTTCTTCTACTGTATAATCTGGTAAAGACAAAGAAACTGTCATATAACAAGGTTCAGCTCCTGATGCCGCAATATCACTCAGATTTGCCATGACTGCTTTGTAACCGTTCTGATAAGGTGTCATGATTCTTTTATCAAAATGAATACCTTCAACAAGACTGTCTTGAGTTATTACTATTCCCAAATCTTTTAAATAGGCACAATCATCACCTATATAATTTGAATTCAAAACAGTTTTAATACGGTTAATCAAATCAATTTCGTTCATACATGAATTTTAACAGAAAAAACCGAGTTAGTCGATATGGAGAATAAAAAAATAAAAATTTATTCTTTCGGGGCATTAATATTTCCCATTTCATTAAATAATGGGATTATGGAATTCATAAACTTTTTTAAAACACTTAACAAGAAGATAGATTCGTATGATAAAATGGCACCTAAAACGAATCCGTTCAAGATGCCAAATTATATAACGCTTGTATGGGTTGATGAAGAATGTCCTATAAAAGACCGGTTCAACAAAGAATAAACGTTTTAACTTACCGGAACATCAATAGGTTGTGTTAATTTTGTATGAAAGACGGTTCCTTTAGGGAAACAAACATCTTCTCCTTTTCTAAAAAGGTCTATGATGCTGTCACCTATTAAATAACAAACTCCGCCGACTCCACCGCCTATAGCGCAAACAGGGCAAGTTAAAATTTGGATACCGGGAGCCGAATCACCGGCTTTTAATCCGTAATTTGTAGAAATTTTTGTAATATCAACACATTTATTCCAGTTATTTTGCAGTGCTTCTCCATATCCTTTTTGATTATAAATTCCTCCGTCGTAAGTTACTTTAGGTAAACCAATAAAGCCAAGACTTAAAGGAACTTGACGTCCGGTTGGAGTTACAATATGATCAAAATCTATATATAGTACAGCCCCTCTGGAGCATAGTTTTGCTGTTTTTATACGAGATATGCTGCCCCTTACAATTGAACCTGATGGTAATACTACATTATTATGGTATTTTTGATCGTTTAATAATACAAAATTACAAACGTCACCTTCCTGATTGGCAAGAGTATCAATGGTTTGCATTAATTGAAGTTCAAATGCTGTACCTGCGGGTATCCTTGCAGATTTTGCATCACCTTTGTATGGAGCTGCAAATGACATATTCATAAACGCAAACAGACTAAATATAATTAATAATGCTCTCATAATTTACCTCTTTCTTATTTTGATTAATTATATCACACTTTTAGCATTTTATAATATCATCCCCAAAAGATTTTTTAGGAAGAGCAGCTTTAGCTTCTTCTGTACATATTCTAAGGTTTTCGCAAAGTATCCCGCCGATATATTCAGAAATTTCTTTTCCTTTAACCGGGACAGAATGGCATGTAATCAAAGCATTTTCTTGATTCTCGTAAAACTTTTTGTAGCTTTTTCTTGCAAATGAGGATGAAATATTTCCGGATGATGCGGTCACTCCATCTGTACATTTTTTAAATACAATAGTTTCCCCTATATAAATACTGTCACCGGGTGATTTTAATCCTTTGTTATAAGCAAATCCTATCGGGGTCACAGAAACCTCAGGAAGTTTATCTGTTAATTTGGCAACCATTTCTGCAACACCAAGCTGAAATTTTTCCTGTAAACTTGCGTACTTAAATGCTGCATTTTTACCTTCCGGGAAGATAAATATATTTGATTTTCCTTTTATGAATCCTTTCATTAATGTGATTAGTTGCTTCGCATTTCCTTTTTTATCGGTAGAATAAATACTGGCATCGACAGGTATAGCCCCTAATTTTTCAAATACTTTTCTTTTATCCTTATTCATTGATAATAAAATATCTCTGTTCAAAATTATTTTTGGGCGCGGACAAGTGCTTGCCTGCCCGGTACGTAAATACTCTTCATTTAAAAGTGTATTAAAAAATGCAAGCATTCTAGGGTCTTTACCTTGATTATCATGATTCATTATAAATATATGAGGTTTACCTGATGCTGCAATTTGTTGAATTCTGTTTGATTCCAGATTTATTTCAATTTCTTTTTTTGTTGAAAAAAGCCGGCTTACTTTGCTTATAGCTTTAATATATTCAGGCATTTCAACTTTAGCCGCCATCAATTCATTATAAATCGGACTATCATGTTTTTTCAAAAAGAAATCGCATATTCGGTTAACTATTTTTCTTCCAGTAAACTCTACACTCCTCACCGATTTTTCCACAAAAACTCCGGGCATTAGAGGCGAACCTTTAAATGCCGGTTGATTCTGTTTATAAATTTGTTGGTTGTATGTATAATAAGGGGTAATTGTATTCATTATTTACTCGGGTCTTTCACATTAACTTTTACTCTGCCTAAGCTGTGAAAAAAATCACCTATTGTGCTAAAAAGTGTTCCCATAAGACTTGGATGTCCTTCAGCAGATGCAATGGTTGCAGGGGTTGCATGTCCTGCTGCAGATTCCATAACAGAAGGAACTATTCCAAATGAATCTATGCCTGATGCTTTTGCAGAGAATGCAGAACCAACTATATTTGAGGTTGAACCTGCAGCATGTGAAGCTGTTGTTCCGATTGTACTTGAACCTAAACCACCTGTAATACAAGAACCTGCAGATAACCCTGGTGTTGCTTCAACCATAGCTGTAGAAAATTCTTTTACATCTCTCATTTTTACTCGTGCTTTAAAAGTTATATTATTATTCATTTGTATACTCATATCCATACCCTTTCTTGTATGAATATATAATACCTGTAAAATAATTAATTTGCTATCAAATTATAACTTTTATTGCAAGAGCAATAAGAATTAATCCACCTAATATTTCTAATATTTTAGGGTTGAGCCTGCTGAAAAATCGTCCTGTAAAAAATCCGATAATTGAATTTATAAAAGTTACTAACCCAATTAAAATAATTGCCGGTATAATATTTGAAAGATTTAGCGATAGTGTAATTCCTGCCGAAAATGCATCGATACTTGTTGCGACTGCTATCATGAACAACGTTGAAAGAGTTAAATTATTTGAGGATGTTTTTGTTTCAAAAGACTCTTTTATGAAATTCACTCCAAGATAGAGAAATATCCCAAATACAATCCATTTAGAAAAAGGTTCAATATAACATCTTACGCAGTTTGTGCAAATACCGCCTAAATACGGCATCAGTGACTGAAAAAAACCGGTAAATAATGCAAGTAATAATGACGATTTTAAAATCTGTTTTTTTATTTTTGTACCATAGGAAAATGATACAACACAGGCATCAATAGATAGTGCAAAAGCCAAAAGAATTATATCAACAGGATTCATCTACTACCTCGACTTCAAATAGTCTGTTCCAGGGATAAATATAATCATTGTTAATTTCAATATCTAAAACTTTTGATATTTTATCTTCATAAGGTTTCATTTTATCTTTTATGTCTTGAGGTTTATCTAAAGTTTGGCGGACATTAGCCTGATAGGCCCAATCATCAAGAAATCTTGTCATCTGTACTTTTTTAAACGCTTTATCATTATATTCTTTTGCATTAAATTTAATTTTTGCGGCGCAAATGAGGGTACCTAAAGTATTTGCAGATGTATTCCAGGCACTAAATCCATAAAAATTATTAAGTTTAATCTGCGGTAGAATATTTTCTACAAAATTATTATCTGCTCCGTTTGCATTTCTGACATCTGCTATCATATAAGGTGTATCAGGGAGTCTTATCTCTCCTGAAAACTGTTCTGTTGGTTGTTTCATTACAATTTCACCCTGATGGTTTTTAAAATTATTTACGATTAATGTAATATCGGCATTTTCTTTGACTTTAACTCCTGCAAGGCTAAGCTGATTAAGAACGGATTGTTCAATCGTAACATCTTCGTAGTTTGAAATAAGATTTTTAGAATCATTTTCTATAAATACCGGTTTTACAGATATATCTTTTTCGATTGCACGTGATAAAAGGCTTATAGGGATTTCATCTGCGCCTGTAATAACTTTCCCGCCTTCTTTTTCAAGTTCTTTTGCTTCTTTTACGTTGAATCCGTATTCAGCACAGTCATCTTTTGAAAATATCAGTTCATCAAAGAATCCGAGTTTTTGCCATTCCAGATACATTTTATTTATATTAAAGTTTCTTTGGCGAGTCATTAAATAATCATTTAGAATACTTTTAGGGATAAGATTTTGAATCGGGCTCCCAAATTCACCTAAAGAACACTTATGGGTATTGTATGAATATTCAAATATTTTTGTTCCGTAATCTTTCCAGTACTCTTTTTCTTCTTCATTGTAATTATTATTTGAAATTCTCATTATACTTGAAAATGCAAGTACTTTGGTTTTTTTCTTTGTCCATATTGAACGAAATTTTTTTACTCGTTCTTTTATTGTGTCTTCTGAGTCCTTACTCCTTCTCGATGGTATTAAACCGCCATAAGCTATTGTATCAAGCGAAATAATTACCTTGTCTACATTTGGCAAAGTACAGAACCATTCATAAATTTTCTCGACATCCGCATTTTTAGTCAGCGAGCCTAAATATTCCCTTGGCGGAATAAAAAATTCAATACTTTTATCTATAGCAGCAATATCAACTGCTAAATTGTAGCAGACAGGCCTGTTATCTATTGGAATAAAAGCAATTTTCATATATGTATTATATGAGAAATATTATCTTTTGTAAATTTGAGTGCTTTTATTATATTAATTATGATTTAGTACCCTTAAACATTTCTTTTATTCCGTCAACAGAACTTAAAATTCCTGTTGCCTCATAAGGCATATAAACAACTTTATTATCTTTACCGGAAGTTATGCTTTGCATTGTTTCAAGATACTTCATTGCAATAAGGTATTTATCAGGCTGCCCTTTGTCTGCAAGTGCATCAATAATTTTTTGTATAGCTTGTTTTTCTCCGTCTGCTTCTAATATTCTTGCTTGAGCAATACCGTCTGCACGAAGAATTGATGCCTGTTTATCTCCTTCTGCTTTGTTTATTGCCGCTTCCTTTTCACCTTCAGCTTTTAAGATAGCAGCTTTTTTCATTCCTTCTGCTTCAAGGATTGCAGCACGTCTGTCACGTTCTGCTTTCATTTGTTTTTCCATAGCAGTTTGGATATCGACAGGCGGAATGATATCTTGAAGTTCGACCCTGTTTACTTTGACACCCCATTTGTTTGTTGCTTCATCCAGTATGGCTCTTAATTCTTGATTAATTTTGTCACGGGATACAAGCGTTTCATCCAAATCTATTTGTCCTACAAGGTTTCTTAATGTTGTTTGCGTAAGTTTTTCAATAGCATCAGGAAGGTTTTGAATTTCATATACTGCAGATTTTGGATCTACAATTTGAAAATATAATAATGCATTGATACTTATTGATACGTTATCTTTTGTAATAACATTTTGGCGAGGAAAATCATATACTGTTTCCCTTAAGTCAATTCTTTCTTTTTCTTTGATATAAGAATATGTTTGTCCGTCAAGTCCTTTTTGAGTAACTTTCCAGGAAATAGGACGCGGCGCTTCAAGTATAGGAAATATAAGATTTAAGCCTGATTCTAACACTCTTTCAAATTTTCCGAAGCGTTCTATTATTACAACTTCTGCCTGTTTTACAATAATTACACCTTTAGCAACAAATATTACAGCTGCCGCAATCAATATTACAGTCAATAAAAACATATCATTATTTCCTTTCAACAAACATAATTAGACTATCGTAATCTTTTATTACTACAGATTCTCCTATTTGAATTTCATCATCTGCTAAACATCTTGCTTCCCATCTTTCGTCATATATTGTTATTGCTCCGGAGTTTTTTGTAACGGAGTCAATAACTTTGGCAGTTTTACCAACGTATTTACTTTTCATGCCTGTTATTTGTTCATTATTTGATTTATTTTTTACAAGTAACGGTCTTACGAATAAAAGCAGCAAAAGTGAGATAGCGACAAAACCAATCATAAGAGGGTAAAGGTTTTGGATATAAACAGAGATTCCTGCAGTTATAAAAGCTGCAATTGCAAAGTTCAAGAAAAACATAACAGGAGTAAACATTTCTAAAATTAGAAATGCTACACCTAAGATTACTAAAAATTGCCACATAACCATAAATATACCTTAATGTTAGTTGTCTTTGAAAACACCGGTAAACTATTTATTGATTAATTCGTTAATATCGTTAACCATTTCGTCAGGGTCAAAACCGTGAACTTTTGCACCTGCTTCTAAATTTTCAAAACGTGCAGCGGCACATCCGATGCAGCCCAAACCATATTTTGCAAAAACTTCTAAACTTTCAGGATACTGTTGTACAATATCCATTATACCCATTTCTTTTGTAACTTTCTTTTCCATGATTTGCTCCTTATTATCACTTTTTCCAAGGGATTTGTGCTTTATAGAGGTTTTTTATTTTATATGCCTCCGAACCCTTGACTTTATAAAAAATATCATTAAATAAATTGTACAACAAAAAGAGAGGATTTAAAATATGGGTTTTATTAAAAGTTTATTTAACAATGAATCAACGGTTGTCGGATTGTGTGATTTAAGAAGAAAACAAAATGACAATATCATTTATGAAACAAAGGCGTATGTTTTAAATCAATTATTCATGTCTGCTCCGGAAAATAACATACTGCTAAGACGGGGCTTTTAAAAGTTTCTCATATTCTTAAGTACATATTCAATCCAAACAAGCGGCAAGCGGGAAAACAATGAAGGTTAACAATTAACACAGGTTATAAATAGGTTTTATCCCGCTTGTTTGCTTTGTATGATTATATAGATAGGGTTATATGTAAGTATAATTTTATTCTGGTAAAGGTTTTTATAGGTTTCTTCAAATTTTTTTAAATCAGATTTTGTCCAATGTTTAGCAGATATCGAATTTACGCCGGTAAATTTTAAATGTTTAAGAACATCTTTGGGTGTATTAAATTCCAGCGGAAAAATTTCTTCTTTAATTTCATAATTTTTTAATGAATCAACCATATTGTAGTTTAGACCAATACCTGTAATTTTTTTTATCTCTTTTAAATTATCTTTTCCGAAAGTTGAGAATATAATTTTGCCGGCAGGTGTTAAATGCGGCTTTAACTTTTCAATAAATACCGGCAAGTTTTCAATCCATTGAAATGTTGCATTTGAAATAATCAAGTCATATTTTTCTTCAAAATTATATTTTTCAATATCTGCCGGAATAAATTTTATATTTTGGGAAATTTCTTTTATATATGTTTCACATTCTTCAACAATATCAACGGCAGTATAAGTTTTAATATTAAATTTAGATAGGAGTTTTTCTGTTAAAATTCCACATCCGCACCCTAGTTCTAAAACAGATGCAGGCAGAATATCTATCATGTTTGTTAATGTTTCTGCCATTTTGTTTTGAATAACGGCATGTTCCCTATATGTTTTTAGATTTTTTGCAAAACGTTGTTTTATAAGTTTTTTATCTAGCATACAATTTTCGACCAGCTTTCAAATTTAAAAAACGGACAATGTCCGCCTTTTATTATTACAGGATATCTCCAATAATTCAATTGATTTTTGGTCGGTATAATATTGTCATTTTCTGAAACAAAAACCTTATCAAAAGAAATATACTTTCCTTCAATTCCCATAAGGTTTTCTAATTCTTCTTTTTGTGATTCTAATGTTCTGTTTGAAAACTTTTCTATCGGAGGTTTTGTATCAAACATTTTCTCCATGAATTTCCGGCAGGTATTTTCATTGAAACTTTTTAATGTAAGTTTATAAACTCTTTCAGGAATCCCATATTTGTCATCAATAGGTTTTGGAGTTCCATTGATTGCAATATACTTATTAATATTTCCGAAACAGTCATAAAAAAGTGTTGAAATCATAACACCCATAGACCAGCCGATTATATATTTTTCTTGATAATTATCAAGCGGCGGGAAATCAACATCAAGGTCTGTATAATCATACAAAACCAATAAATCAAATCCGCTGCGGTCTAAATGAGAAATAATGAATTCATCCATTCCCCAGCCATTGAAAAATATAATTAGTTTTTCATTATTTTCATTATAAAATTTATATTTCATTTTTAATTAGTTCAAATAAATTCTTTACTTCATTAACAGTGATATCTGCTGTTAATGACAATCTTAATCTTGATGTACCTATAGGAACAGAAGGCGGTCTAATCGGAAGAACAAAATAGCCGTTGCTTTGTAAAATTTCTGCAATTCTTTCTGCCTTATCTGGTGTATTTAATATAACTGGTATAATTTGAGATTCTGAAGATGTTTCAAATCCTGAATTGCATAAAAAATTATGTGTTCTTATGGTTAACTCTGCTAATTTTTCACGTTTTTGGTTTAGATAATCCATTTTGTCTGTCAAAAGCCAGTTTGTCCAGGCAATATTAACAGGCGGAATTGATGTTGAAAATATAAAAGAACGTGTTTTATTTGTTAAATATTCAATAAGTTCTTTATTTCCGGCAACAAATGCTCCAAATGAGCCGAGTGCTTTGCCGAAAGTTGCAGTTATGATATCAACATCTCTGTAATTTGACATCCCGGCACATTCATCATCAATAGCACAAAAAGCATGTGCTTCATCAATCATTAAAATAGCATTATATTTTTTCTTAAGTTCAATAAGTTTTTGAATCTCTGCAATATCACCGTCCATTGAAAATACTGATTCAGAAACAATTATTGCACGATTGTATTTATTCCTGTATTTAATTAATAATTCTTCCAAATGTTCATAATCAAGATGTTTATACCGGTGAAAATCGGCTTCTGATAATCGCATTCCATCAATTATACTGGCATGGTTTAATTTATCAGAGAAGATTACATCACCTTTTGATGCAATGGTAGAGATAACTCCAAGATTACATTGATAACCTGTATTAAAAATCAGTGCTGCATCTTTTTGAAACAGGTTTGCAAGTGTTGTTTCAAGTTTGTTATATATTTCAGATGTTCCGCTTAATAGCCTTGCGGAAGCTGATGAAAAACAAAAATCAGGAGAACTTGCAAATTTATCACAAAATTCTTTTATTAAATCCTTGTCAGTACTGAGGTTTAGGTAATCATTGGATGAAAAATTAATTAATTTGTGTTCATTTATATATACATATTTCCCTTCTTTTTTCCCAATCTTAGGAATCTGGCGGAACATATTATTTTCTTTTAATTGTTTTAATTCATTTGTAATATCTTGCATAAAAATATTATACTATAAAAATAGGGCTATGTGTATTAGTTAAGAATCGAATTTTAATATGTTTCATAATTTTATTTAAATTGAGTTGCGGCAATTTTTTTAATGATATAAGAGTAAGTGGGAATTTGTCTTCTTAATCTTATCCGGGAAACCAATTTATCAAGGATCGTATTTCACCAAATTCAAGTTTATGACTTTTGGCGAGAGGAGAATTTATCACTGATGGTAAATCAAGATTTTCTTTAATTGGGTCTATCTCAATCTCTTTGCCGTCATAAACTTTGCAAAAATTTAGTCCTTCTTTTGCGCATTCCGGAAGTTTTACCTGTTTATTCTTTTTATCAGTTAAGTATGCAAGTCCGAATGTTCTGCATGTGATGCCTCTATATTTATATACGGAACATTTTTTGTTAATTAAAAACGGACACTGATAAAAAAAATGGCTGGTAACTCTGTTTTGTTTGAGTGTATTCATATTGTTTCTTATGATATTTTGAGTGTTATTATCAAGTGTCCTGAATCCTTGCATTAAATACATCATCTCTAACTGTGAAAACGGATAATCTCCGACTTCACAGCAGCCGGCGCATCCTTCTTTGCAGCAAATATATTCTGATTGTTGTGAAAAATATTTTTTTAGTTTTTTGTCAAAATCTTTTAAAAATTGTTCGTATTTTTTCAGCATACAAACATGATAACCTGAACGGGGTATGATGTAAATGTGTTGGGTTGGTCTTTAGTGATTAAGTGACTGAGTGATTAAGTGATTAAGTTATTAAGAGTGAATAATGAGAATGAGTAAATGTATAGACACAATTTTACCACAATACATTTATCCTCCCCACGCATTACTCTTAATGTGTAGGGAAAAATTCAATCCAATACATTTACCCCCACTGCTGTCCTAGTTCCAACACATATTAGACTAACTGATACTTTTTTAGGAAACTAGAAAACGAAAGGAGACTAATATGGT
>CALUXY010000037.1 GCA_944324855.1 Candidatus Gastranaerophilales bacterium
CATTTTTATGTCTCCTTTTTATTCTTCTAATGTTAAGAAAAAACAATTTTTGTCACCGAATTACGTAACATATACAAGAATGACGGGAAAACCGGTCATTGCGAGCGAAGCGCGGCAATCTTTCATGTTCTTAATTCTTTTGTGCAATAAATTACATACTACTATCTGTGTTGCTTGTCAGTGTAATATTTCAGATTCACTATCTGTAAGAACCTGAAACAAGTTCAGGTTGACAAGGGGTGTTGGTTTTACTTAGCTGCCTAACTACTTGACTACTTAGCCGCATTTCCAACTTCTTTTCATTTACTTAATCACTTAATCACTTGAAATAGATTACTTCACTTCGTTCGTAATGACGAAAAATCATTTACCCCCACCGGTCAAAGTCAAATCTATCCGCGAATTTGGACAGGCATTACAAGATATACAAAATCTTCTTCATTATACGGTTTTAAAACTGTTGCAGAAAGATTTGTATTCATTCCAATTACAAGTTCTTCCGATTCAAGATTTTTGAAACAATCAAGAAGATATTTGTAATTGAATGCAATAAGCATATCTTCACCTGAATATGTAATATCAATTTCATCTTGAGATGCACCGGCATCCGGAGTATCTCCCATTAGGCTCAATTTGTTTTCACTGAATTCAAGTTTTACAATACTTGTTTTTTCGTTAACCATTGTTGATACTCTCTCAAGAGATTTTATAATAGTTGATACATTAATCTTTGCCTCTTTTGGGAAAGTTGTAGGTATTAACTGATTATATTTAGGATACTGACCTTCCATTAATCTTGTAATAACCTTTGTATCACCGGATTCTATCATCATTTTTGTTTTTTCAATATAAATTTTAACAGTATCATCGCCTAACAAATAACTCATTTTAAGAAATTCTTGAAGAACCTTTGACGGAACAATCATTTGAATTGTTTTATCATCTTTGTTATTTATTATTTTTCTGGCGCGTGCAAGTCTGTTACCATCAGTTGATGCAATTTCAAGAACGTTTTTATTAATATCGCAAACAACACCGGATAACAAATTGTTTGTTTCATAACCTGCAGCAGCAAATGCAGCTTCTTTTATACCTTTTGTAAAAGGCTCCATATCTATTTCAATATCTTCTTCTTTGTTTGTTATTTCTTCAATTTGAGGAAATTCAGATGCAGAAATACCAATTATTTCAAATTTTGTTTTTTCATTTGTAATAACCATTGTAGTACCGTTAAGTTCAAATGAAATAAGTCCGTCATTAAGCCTGGATATAATATCCATTAATTTTTTAGCAGGAAGAGTAATACTGCCTTCGTCTTCTATTTGAGCATTTATTTCTGTTATTATTGATAAATCAAAATCTGTTGCAGACAATATTAATTTATTTGGAGCTTTTGCAACAATTAAAATATTTGCAAGAACAGGCTGCAAGCCTTTTATTACTGTTGCACGTTCTACTATTTTTATACCGTTATAAATATTTTCTTTTTCTGCAAGAAATTTCATAATTTACTCTCCCCTAATCTGTTTTCTATTTGTATTATAAAATAAAAACGAATTTTTCTGAAATTTTTCAAAAAAATTTTTACATTATTATTTATTATATTAAATAATAATATATATATATTAATAATCATCATAAGCAATAATTATTTGTAGAAAATTGATAAAAACAAGTCTAAAAAGCTCTATTTATAATGATTTTACAAAAATTAATATTGTAGAAACCATGTAGAAACCATGTAGAAAACAATGTAGAAAAAGAGAGGCAAATTGTAGAAAACTTTTATGTTTTAAAATTTATTGTAGAAAACTGTAGAAAACTCTCTACTTTTCTACAATTTTTCTACATAGTTTTCTACATTATTCTTCTTCATCTTCTATTGTTTTTTGCGGAAGTACAATATTTATTCCCATATTTTTTAGTTCATAGGCTGCTTTTGGGGCAAGAGCAGTATCCGGAAAATTTTCTATAATTGTTTGAAAACATTCAATAGCTTCTTGTCTTTTTCCTCTTTTTTGGTATATTTTACCTAATTTATAATAAAGAGGAGTATATCTAATATCTGGCGACTGAAGCATATTATCATCAAGTTTTAATTTTATACCGATGAGAGCAGAAGTATCAGTTGGTGATAAAAATATACCACTGTACATTTTTCTTATTACTTCATCAATACTTATACTCATAACAGCTAATTCGTTGTCAGTTATTCCGCTGACTTTTTGTTTTGCAGCTGCAAATACGGATGAACCAATTATAATTACTAATAATAATGTAAGAAATTTTTTCATATTATTATATTTAGTATTTTTTTCAGAAAAAATCAACATGTATATGTATGAGTAGTTAAATATTTTAATAACTTGTTTATCATCTTTTCTTTGTGTTAGTATGTTGGAGATAATGTAAACATAATTGGAGAGATTTATATAATGTGCGGAATTGTTGGATATGTAGGAAGAAAATCAGTTGTTGATATATTATTAAACGGTTTAACAAAATTAGAATACCGTGGGTATGATTCAGCCGGAATAGCTGTTGATGTTGATAATCATATTGAAATGTATAAAGAAGAAGGAAAACTTCAAAATCTTAAAAACTTGATTGAACCTAAAATGGAACATTTAAAAAAAGCAACAATGGGTATCGGACATATCAGATGGGCTACGCATGGTGCCCCGACAACAGTAAATGCACATCCGCATTCTTGTACCTGCGGAAAACTTGTTATTGTTCATAACGGTATTATTGAAAACTTTAAAGAATTAAAAGAAGAATTAAAAAATGAAGGTTGTATTTTCAGATCAGAAACAGATACAGAAACTTTAGCACACTTGATTGCCAGAGAATACGGTAAAGTTCATAACCTTACAGATGCTGTACGACTTGCAACAAAACAGATAGAAGGTGCTTATGCTATTTGTGTTATGCATCAGGATGTACCTGATACAATTGTTGCTACAAAGAGAAATGCTCCTTTACTTGTCGGGGTTGGTGAAGGCGAATATTATGTTGCATCTGATGTTCCGGCAATAATAGATTATACTAAAAAAGCAGTTTATTTAGATGAAAATCAAATAGTTACTTTAACGCCTGATTCTATGAAATTAATAAACAGTTTTAGCATAGAGCTTCAGCCTCATATAGAAACTCTGCCTTGGGAATCTGTTTCTTTAAGCAAAATGGGATTTAAACATTTTATGCTAAAAGAAATTCATGAACAGCCGAGTATAATAAGAAATCTTTTATCAGGAAAAGTTTCATCGGATGATAAACCGATAAAACTTGATGAAGTAAAACTTGATTTAGATACTATAAAAAATCTCAATAGAATACAAATAGTTGCCTGTGGAACATCTTTGCACGCTGCTATGATTGGTAAATATATTCTTGAAGATTTTTGCGGGATATCAGTTGATGTTGAACCATCAAGTGAGTTTATTTACAGAAAAACAACAACAAATGACAAAACTCTTGTTATTGGCGTTTCTCAATCAGGTGAAACAGCTGATACGATTACAGCTGTTAAACAGTCTAAAAAACTAGGCTCTCATATTTTAATTATTACGAACAGACCTGACTCAACAATGGCAAGAGAGGCAGATAGTTTGATACCTGTGAATGCAGGTATAGAAGTTTCTGTTGCTGCAACAAAATCATATATGGCACAATTGGTTTCTTTTTATCTTTTGGCACTTCACATTGCTGAAATCAAAGGTTCAATAGATAAAAATAAATTAAAAGAATTGAAACACGGGTTAGTGACTTTACCTGAAAAAGCAGAAGAAATTCTTGATCATAAAAAAGATATTCAAGAAATTGCAAAAAAATATGCTAATTTTAAAAACTTTGTATTTGTTGCAAGAGGTTTGAATTACGCAACAGCACTGGAAGGTGCTTTAAAATTAAAAGAAATCAGTTATATTAATGCAACCGGTTATCCTGCAGGAGAATTAAAACATGGTCCAATTGCTATGCTTGATGAATCTATGCCGGTATTATCAATCATGATGAAAGGTATGGTTTATGAAAAAATTCTTTCAAACAGTGAAGAGGCTAAAGCAAGAAATGCAAGGATGATTGCTTTAACAAATTCTGATGATGAAAAACTAAACGATTTGTTTGAAGATATAATAAGAATACCTGATGTAGATGAATATTTATCACCAATAATTTCAATAATACCGTTGCAATTGTTGGCTTATTATATTGCCGAATTTTTAGGCAAGGATGTTGACCAACCGAGAAACCTTGCAAAATCAGTTACGGTTGAGTAGTTGTTATGCAAATAGAATCAAAGATTTTTAAGATAAAGAATACAAAAAATTTTTCAGTTGAGTATATTGAATCTCAACTGAAAAATTATATGATAATCCCGCTAAGATGGGCTATTATTCAAATAGATAATGATTTTTTGTATGTAAATACATCATTTGAAACTATTTAAGTTTGGTGAAAACCCGTATAAATGTTTTAGGATTTTTCAAGTGTTGTACAAAGGATTCTAAACAAGCCTGTGCAACAGTTTTGTTTGTTCCCCAGTATGTATTTGTTCTTTTTGTATTTGCTGCAATTTTTCTGTATTTATAAACAACCATTGAAACAGGATTTTTTGATTTTGGTTCCGGAACATTCAGTTCTTTATGTTTATCAGGGTGAAGCATTTTATCAAATATTTCATCTTCCAGTTTTTTATTTTCAGGAACTTTAACATTTGTTCCTAAGTATTTATTAGCAAGGTTTGTAAATGCATACATAAATTCTTCAAATTTAGTACCTTTAGCTTCTTCAGGAACAATTAAACCGTGTTTTTTTATCTGTACAGCCCAATCTGCAAGATGGTGGAAATTAATTCCTGAACCAACAAAATGTTGCATGGCATGGAATGATATAAATACGTTGTTAAATTCTTTTGATGGAATAAGAATTTTTGTTCCATTTGGTAAAATTTCTTGTATTGGATTTATATGTTTTAATAAATAATTATTCATTTTTTTGTGTAAAGGTCCTACTTCTACATTTAGAAAATTTCGGTGATTTTCAATCGGCATTCCTTTATATCGGATTTCACTGTGTTTAGGACCATGATCAAGAGCAACTTCCATACCGGCTTCAGTTGCAAGTTTGTCTGTTGTAAATGACATATTATTTCTTGTATCAGCAGGATCAGTTCCGTGTTTAAAATTAAACACATCCAAATCCCCTCCAAATCTTGCTGTCGGATCCGGATAATTCATTGAAAATCCGATTCCCTTCATTTGAACAGTGTCAATCCCCTTAGATTTTGTAAAGACAGAGAATTCACCTAATAATTTTTCTTGTAATCCATGATATTTAATAGCATAATCTTTAGCTTGTTTTAAATTTGCAACGACTTCATCTGGAACTTTAATATTCGGATTTTTTTGTAATCCGTTATATACAGTTGGTGCGACAGCATTATCAATAGCTAAGTTATTTAATCTAATCCAATCTTCTTTAGTTCTTCCTTGAAATAAATTTTCATCAATTTTTGCATCATCGCTGAGTCCGCATTTTAATAAAGATAAAAGCATTTTAGCCGGAACTATTTCAGGATCAACAGTTTTTTCTATTTTTTGAACAGTATCTACTGCATTCATAGAAATATTGTAGGGTCTATTCGGGTTTAATTTTGGACTAGATAAAGCCGGAGAATAATTCACCGGTAAATTATTGAAGGGTAAAATGCTATTCATAAAAATACCTCCTTAAAGTATATTTATGTTCTTATGAAAAACTCTAAAAAAATAATTTGCTAGTTTTTTTATGATAAAATACTATTTGTTACAAATTATAAAAACTATGAGGATTAGGGAATGACAAATTCAACTTTAGAAAGAAATACAAATGCATTAAGTAAATCTGATATTAAAGATATTAATCTTGCTGAACAAGGCAAAAATAATATTGAATGGGCTTTAAAAGATATGCCTGTTCTAAGAAAAATAGAAGAAAGATTTATAAAAGAACAACCGTTCAAAGGTTTAAAATTATCTGCTTGTGTTCATATTACAAAAGAAACAGCTGCATTATGTACAGTAATGAAAGCAGGCGGTGCAGATGCAATTCTTGTTGCATCAAATCCTCTTTCAACACAAGATGATGTTGCTGCAGCACTTGTTAAATACTGGGGTATTCCTGTTCAAGGTTATGCAGGAGAATCAGTTGAAACTTATAAAAAACACGTAAATGCTGCATTAGATCATAATCCTGATATTGTTATTGATGACGGTTGTGATATAGTTGCAACAATTCACGCAGAAAGACCGGAAATAGCAGAAAAATTAATTGGTTCAACAGAAGAAACAACAACCGGTATTATAAGATTAGAAGCATTAGAAAAACAAGGCAAATTAATGTTTCCGGCAGTTGGTGTTAATACAAGTTTAACTAAACATCTTTATGACAACAGATACGGAACAGGTCAAAGCTCTATGGATGGTATCTTTAGAGCGGCAAATATTCTGCTTGCAGGAAAAACAGTTGTAATTTCAGGTTACGGCTGGTGCGGAAGAGGCTGTGCCATGAGAGCAAAAGCAATGGGCGCTAACGTTATTGTTTGTGAAGTTGATCCTCTTAAAGCTCTTGAAGCAGCAATGGAAGGTTATAGAGTAATGCCGATAGCAGAAGCTGCTAAAGAAGGTGATGTATTCTTAACAATAACAGGTGATATTCATGTTGTTGATGTTCATCATATTATGGAAATGAAAGACGGAGCAATATTAGCAAATGCAGGACACTTTGATCACGAAGTTAATGTTCCGGATTTGAAAAAAGTTGCCGTAGAAATTAAACGTATCAGACCGTTTATGGATGAATATAAACTTCCAAATGGTAAATCAGTATATGTATTAGCTGAAGGCAGGCTTGTAAATCTTGTTGCTGCAGAAGGTCATCCGGCATCGGTTATGGATATGAGTTTTGCAAATCAGGCTTTAGGTATTGAATTTATTGTTAAAAATAAAGGTAAATTAGAAAATAAACTTTATACTCTTCCGTTAGAAGTTGATCAAAAAATTGCATCACTTAAACTGGAGTCGATGGGTATAAGTATTGATACTCTAACAGAAGAACAACAAGAATACTTAAATAGCTGGAAATAATAAGTATTTATTAATATAAAAAGCCATCTTTTTATAAGATGGCTTTTTATTTATTACTTTTTAGTGAAAAAATTAATGAATGTTTTTGGATTTTTTAAATGTTTTACGAATGATTCAAAAATTGCTTTTGATAAAGGTTTATGAATTTCGTAAAATTCATTTCTTCTGTTATTTTGTGCCATAAATTTTTTAAATTTGTATATTGTCATTGAAATAGGATTTTTATGTTTTGGCATGTCAATATTAAATCCCATTTTATCTTCTGTGTGTACCATTCGTCTAAAAATATCATCTTCCAATTTTTTGTTTTCCGGAACTTTAACGTTTGTTCCGAGGTGTTTATTAGCAAGGTTTGTAAATGCGTACATAAATTGTTCGTATTTAGTTCCTTTAGCTTCTTCAGGGATTGTTAAACCATGTTTTTTTACCTGCATAGCCCAGTCTGCTAAATGGTGAAAATTAATGCCGCCTCCAACGTAATGCTGCATTGCATGGTATGAAATAAATACATTGTTAAATTCTTTAGACGGAACAAGAATTTTTGTACCATTTGGTAAAGTTTCTTGAACAGGTTTAAGATGTTTAAACAAATATTTATTCATTTTATCGGAAATAGGAGCTATTTCTGCATTTAAGAAATTTCTATGATTTTCAATCGGCATACCTTTGTATCTGATTTCACTGTGTTTAGGCCCATGGTCAAGGGCAACATCCATACCTGCTTCAGCTGCAAGTTTATCTGTTATAAAAGACATATTATTTTTTGTATCAGCAGGGTCTGTACCGTGTTTGAAATTAAATACATCCAAATCACCACCGAATCTTGCGGTTGGTTCGGGATAATTCATAGAAAAACCGATACCCTTCATTTGAACAGTGTCAATTCCTTTAGATTTTGTAAAATCAGAGAATTCTCCTAATAATTTTTCTTGTAATTTGTAATATTTAACAGTGTAATCTTTAGTTTGTTTTAGGTTAGCGGCAACTTCATCCGGAACTTTAATATTTGGATTTTTTTGTAATCCGTTGTATACAGTCGGAGCAACGGCACTATCAATCGCTAAATTATTTAATCTAATCCAATCTTCTTTAGTTCTTCCTTGAAATAATTTTTCATCAGCTTTAGTATCGTTTAGTCCGCTATTTAATAAAGATAAAAGCATTTTTGCTGAAATCATTTCAGGATTAGCAGCTTTTCCTATTTTTTGAACAGTATCTACTGCATTCATAGAAACATTGTATGGTCTATTCGGGTTTAATTTTGGATTGGATAATGCCGGAGAATAATTCACCGGTAAATTATTGAGGGGTAAAATATTGTTCATGTATATCTCCTTAAATTTTTATATACTGGCATGAAACCCTGTAAAAAAATTTTTTGCTATTAAAAAAGACCGATTATTTTTAATCGGTCTTTTATTTGATTATCCAAAAAATAACTATTTTTTAGGTGTACATTTTGGACAATCACAATTTTGAATTGTTGATTTTGCAGCTTCGCAAGCAGGACATGTACAATCTTTTTGACCGTCTTTAGTTGTGCATTGCGGACAGTTGCATTTATCTAATTGAGATTTTGCAGCTTCGCAGTTAGGACATGTACAATCTTTTTTTACTGCTTTAGTTGTGCATTGCGGGCAGTTGCATTTGTCAATTTGAGATTTTGCAGCTTCGCAAGCAGGGCAAGTGCAGTCTTTTTTACCGTTAGTTGTTGTACATTTGTCACAGTTACATTTGTCTAATTGTTCTTTTGCTTTTTGACAATCAGGACAAGTACAGTCTTTTTCTACAGTAATACCTTTACAGTTTTCACAGTTACATTTTTCACCCGGTTTGCATTTGCAATTTTCACCGCAAGTACAGTTAGGGCAAGTACATTTGTCTACAACTGTTTGCTGAGCTGCTGGTGGAACAACAGGGCATGCTGCTTTTTTGCAAGGTTTTGCTATAACTGCCGTTCCCATTACTGTAATAGCCAATAATGTTAATAAGAGTTTTTTCATGTTGACTCTCCTTTCTAAATTATTCTTCATGAATATAGCACTTTAATTTTAGTTTGTAAATAAATTTTAACAAACTAGCAAAAAACATGAAAAAATAGTGTTATATAAGTGTAGGTTCTTTAAAAGAAAGCAGGTGTATATGGTAGCAACAGTATCTTTTGGTCAATCCCCGGCAGCAGTAACAACTTCTAAAAAATCAAAAAGAAATCCTGAAACTCCAAACATTCGTATGACAAAACAAGGAAATCCGTATTTTCATACAAATACTGCAAAAAAAGTTTGTGCAGGCTTAGGTGTATTAGGAGCTGCAGCAACAGCTATTGCTTTTGCAGTAATGACAAGAAATCCAAAAGCAGCATTATTAGCTATTCCTCATGCAATTGGTTCAATAACAGCTGGTTTAATTTCAGGAGCTTTAATTGATGGGTATGCTAACCACAATGAGAAACGCAAGGCTAATCAAATGGCAGCTTTTAATAAAATAGCTTAGTAAAAAAATCGGATGACTTGTTAAATCATCCGATTTTTTTAATTAATTTTGTATCGGGGGCTATGCACTCCCAAACCCCGCACTAAGTATTGTTGGATTTACAATCCGCCCTACTTTTCTATTCACCCGCTTAGTCATTTAGTCTATTCTGTCAACCTGAATTTATTTCAGGTTCTTACCAATGTACATACTTGATTCTAACATCTCCTCACTATTCACTACTCACTAATCACTAACCAACCTACATGATTAAAAAAATATTAATTCTATCAGTTTTTGAAAAATTTATATTATCATAATAGTAAGAGGTAACTATGCAATACAAAGACTATTATGAAATATTAGGCGTAAAACGTGATGCAACTGAATCTGAAATAAAATCAGCATACAGGAAACTTGCACGCAAATTCCATCCGGATGTTAATAAAACCAAAGAAGCTGAACAAAAGTTTAAAGATATAAACGAAGCTTACGAAGTATTAGGTGACAAACAAAAACGTCAAAGATATGATAGTCTTGGTTCAAATTGGCAAGGTGGTGCAGATTATACTCCACCTCCGGGATTTGAACAATTCAGTTTTAACTTTAATCAAGGCGGAGCACAAGGCTTTGATTTTGGCGGGGCAGGCGGTTTTTCTGATTTCTTCTCATCGTTATTCGGGGATTTTATGACCGGTCAGCAAACACGTTCCGCCGGAGGTTTTTCAGGCTTTGATTTTGGCGGAAGTGGAACACAAAGACAAACACGCCAAAAACAAACAGCAGAAAATCTTGATTTAACAAAAAATTTGGATATTTCTCTCAAAGATTTGATGAGTGATTCTCCTGTTACAGTACGCTTTAACGATATGCAAAAATGTACTCAATGTCCGCCAAACGGTGGTTTTTGTTCGCATTGTTCAGGAACAGGTTATATAAATAAACCAAAGTCTGTCAAAGTTAAACTTCCTAAAAATGTGACAGAAGGTCAAAAAATCAGACTTAAAGGCGAAGGTAAGATTGATGCTTACGGCAGAGCCGGTGATTTATATTTGATTATTCATATAAATGACCCTGAATACAAAATAGAAGGTTCGACACTTATAAAAGAAGTAGAAATAACTCCTTCTCAAGCAGTATTAGGCTGTCAAAAAGAAATTACAACGCCTCATGGGAAAGTTAATATAAAAATTCCGCCAAAAGTTTCATCGGGTCAATCGTTACGGCTTAAAAAACTAGGGCTTAAAGATAAAAACGGAAATATTGGAGAATTAAAAGCAAAAATAAAAATAGTTATCCCGAAGGATTTAACCGATAAAGAAATAGAATTATACAAACAGTTGGCAGATTTAAGAAACTAAGGTTTTAAAAACAGGTAAGAATCAACATCAAGTGTTTCTGCAATCATATCAAGGCGTTTCATGCTCGGACATCTTTTGCCGCGTTCTATTTCCGAAATATAATCACAGGAAACTCCGCAAAGTTCGCTTAATTTTTCTTGCGTTAATTTCTTTGCTAATCTATATTTTTTAAGATTATGTTTTATGTAATCTTGTGCCTTATGTATCATATTAATCATTATGGGTTAATACTTATATATTTTTAACAGGTATATAGCACGCCTTTAGAATATATTTTTTTATGTTAAAATTATTATATGTTTAATGAAAAAGTAAGTTTTGTACAAAATTTAAAAAGTTTTTTATCATCATTTTTTTCTGTTCAGGATATTGATGACCATTATGTTATAAGAGTTTTTGGAATAAAATTTTGTAAAAAACATCCGGTAGATTTTGTTTTTAGAGATGTAACAGAATCCGGTATAACAAAAGATAAAAGATCTCCCAAACTTATAGTATCTTTAACAACATTTCCTGCAAGGATTGATACAGTATACAAAACCATAACTACTCTTATGCAGCAGACATTAAAACCGGATGAAATTGTTTTATGGCTTGCAGATAGTCAATTTCCGGATAGGAAATTACCTGAAAATTTAACAAGGCTGCAGCAATTCGGGTTAAGTATAAAATGGTGTGAAGATATAAGGTCTTATAAAAAACTTATTCCTTCATTGATTGAATATCCTGACGATATTATTGTAACTGTCGATGATGATAACTATTATGATCCGAAACTTCTTGAAACATTATACAGTTCATATTTAAAGAATCCTGAATGTATCCATGCCAGACAGGCTTTTTGTGTAAATATTAATAAAAATTTAGAGCTTTCTATGCATAGCAGAAGTTATGTCTATAACTCTACATACCTTCCGTCTTTTCTTAATGAGCCGGTTGGATGCGGCGGGGTTCTTTATCCGCCTCACTGCTTAGATAAAAACGTTCTTAATAAAGAACAATTCATGGATATTATTCCTACAAACGATGATATATGGTTTTGGGGACACGCTGTTAAAAAAGGAACAAGAATAAAAGTTATAAAAGGAAATTATAACCTCAAGATGTTTGTTGTAGAAAATACGCAAGAGAAAGCTTTATGGCGTGTTAACATGAATGATACAAAAACCGGCATGTCAGGTAAGGATGGAGTTAACTTAATGTTTAACTTATTTCCTGAAACAAAAGAAAATATTCTCAATGAATTTAAACCTAAATTATCAAACAAAATAGAAAATTTATACTATAAAGGATTAAATTCTGTTGTAAAACTACTATTAGAACTTTTTGTGCTTAACAGAGGTAAACGCCGTCGATTAAAAGGTAATTTTTGTAAATGGTATCTAAAAAAATATATAAATAAAGTTGAAAAAAAATATGTTGCTGCTCCTAAAAAATCCGATACCGTGTACAGAATATGGCAGTACTGGGATGATGGGATTGAAAATGCTCCTGATATTGTAAAGACGTGTATAGCTAGTGTTGATAAATACAAAGGAGATTTAGAACAAATTGTTTTAACAAAAAATAATATAAAAGATTATGTTAATATTCCTGAATATTTATACAAGATGAGGGACAAAGGGATTATTAAACCGGCACATTTTGCCGATATTATAAGAACATATCTTTTAACGGAATATGGCGGATACTGGATTGATGCTACCGTTCTTTTGACCGAACCATTGCCTGAATACATTAGAAAATCAGAATTGTTTGTTTTGCAAAATGATGAAATAAAAGATTTTGATGGATTAAATATGGCAAATTATTTTATTTCATCAAATGGTAACAGCGTAATTCTTAGAAAAATGAGAGAATTTCTTGATTTATATTGGCGTATTAATGATTTTAAATTCAATTATTTCTTCTATCTTCATGCTTTTACTATGTTTACCTCTTCATCTGATGAAAATAAAAAAGAATGGGCAAGTATGGAAAAAAAATCTTATCTGGATGCACAGATTATGCAGGATAAACTTCTTGAACCGTTTAGTCAGGATGAGTTTGAAAAACTGAAAAAATTGTCGCCTATACATAAATTGACATATAAGAAAAAAGTAATGACTAAAAAGAAAAACATTGATTTTACGGGAACATTGTATGAGTATTTAGTAAAGGAGAGTAATATCTACTAACTACATTAACTCCTTCATTTACTCCTGACTTACGATTTACGAAATACATTTACCCCCTGTTGATTAGTATTTTTGTTTGTATTAGGATTAGTGTGTTGAGAGAAAATTACTTTACATAAGAAGGAGTGAAAATTATGGTAAAAGTAGCTATTAACGGATTCGGCAGAATCGGTAGAAACACTTTAAGAGCCGCTATCAGAGAAGGCATTTTTAATGAAATTGATTACGTTGCAATCAATGACCCTGGTTTAAAACCGGAAGATGCTGCTAGAATCTTCAAATATGATTCAGTTATGGGTAAATTCGATGGTACTGTTGAAGCTTATGATGAAGGTATTATCGTAAACGGTAAGAAAATCAAATTCTTCGCAGAAAAAGATCCAGCTCAATTACCTTGGAAAGATTTAGGTGTAGAAGTTGTTGTTGAATCAACAGGTTTCTTCACAGATGCAACAAAAGCTCATGCTCACATTGATGCCGGTGCTAAAAAAGTTATTATTTCGGCACCTGCTACAAACGAAGATATTACAATTGTTTTAGGCGTAAACGATAAAGAATACGATCCTGCAAAACACAATGTAATTTCTATGGCATCTTGTACAACAAACTGTTTAGCTCCTGTAGCTAAAGTTATCGATGAAAAATTCGGTATTGTTAAAGGTTTAATGACAACAGTTCACTCTTATACAGGTGACCAAAGAATCTTAGACGCAGGTCACAAAGACCCTCGTCGTGCCAGAGCTGGTGCTTTAAACATTGTTCCTACAAAAACAGGTGCTGCTAAAGCTGTTGCATTAGTATTACCTCAATTAAAAGGTAAATTGGATGGTTTCGCTATGCGTGTTCCAACTCCGGATGTATCTTTAGTTGACGTTGTATTTGAACTTTCTAAAGATGTAACAGTTGAAGAAGTTAATGCAGCATTAAAAGAAGGTGCTGACGGACACGTTCTTTGCTACACTGAAGAACCGCTAGTATCTTCTGACTATGTTGGTACTTCTCAATCATCTACAGTTGACGCTTTATTAACTCGTGTAATGGGCGGCAACCAAGTTAAAATCATTTCTTGGTACGATAACGAAATGGGTTATTCAACAAGATTAGCTGAAACTACTAAGATGGTTGCATCTAAATTATAATTAGAATTATTTCTAAATATATAATGTAGAGGATGATAGTATTATCATCCTCTACATTTTTATGTAAATTAGAACAAAAAAACGACCGATTATAAATCGATCGTTTTTTTATATTGTTTTAAGATTAGTCGATAGCTTTAACGTCTTCTACTTCATCTTCGTCATCAACTTCGACTACTTCTACGTCAGTATTTCTTATAGTATTTTTGTCTGCGTACAATGATTTGCTTTTTACTTTTTTAACTTGTCTGTCAAGTTTATCAGCTATTAAATCAATACTTGCATACATAGATTCAGCAGATTCTTCAACGTGTACAACCGTACCGCTGCTAAGTGTACATTTTACTTCTGCTACGTGTTTTCCTGATGCAGCAGGATTTTTGATAACCGTTAAAATAACTTTGATACCTTGAATTTGGTCATAGTGGTTAACAACTTTACCGAGTTTTTCTTTTACATAAGCTTTGATAGCATCTGTAATTTCAATGTTCTTACCATTAACGTGTATATGCATGTATGCCTCCAATAATGTGTACATTTTTTATTATACACCATATTGGATTATTTTAAAAGTGATTAATCTGTGATAATTTGCGGAATTTCTACATCCGGAGTTCCGATAACTCTTACCAATTCTAATACAGATGCCTTCATCTGACATTTTTGTGATGTTCCTTTAAAGAAATCACTGTAGAAACAGCCTTCACAATTACAGCCGCGCTTATAGCATTCCAGAGCTGTCGGCGTCCAACGTCTGACAGCAATAGCTCTCCCCAAATCTCTACTTCTAAACAACCTTATCCTCCAAAAACTTTTCAATCTTTTCTATAGGTTCCTAAGAACCGTTCCCCATAGGCTTTTTCAACCTTTCTTTCATTATATAGGTTAAGAGAGGTTTTACAACCCGTTTGTAAATGTTTATTACAATGAAAATAAAACCTCTAAAATAGCTTATATAACTGTATTTTAGCTTTTTAAAATCATGCTACAAGCCGTCATTACATGGATACAAGAATTTAAATCATGAAAACATGCTCATGGCATGTTTTTCCATGATTTTAAAAAGAGTTAAGAAATGTAAAAATCTTGGCATGTTGTAAAACTGTGATTAATATTTAATCATGGGGAATTAGTATTTTATGTGTATGAATGAAACAATCAAAACGATTTTAGATAGAAGAAGTGTTCGTAAATTTTTAGGTAAACCAATTGAAAAAGAAAAAATAGATTTAATTCTTCGTGCCGGTATGGCAGCTCCTTCTGCTCGTAACCGTCAGCCGTGGAAATTTTTTGCTGTTGATAACAGAGATTTATTGAACAGTTTAGCGGACGAACTTCCTTATGCAAAAATGCTTTATCAGGCACCTCTTGCGATTATTGTATGCGGCGATATCAGAGATAAAGAAGATATAACTGCTCAGACTTTTTGGATGCAGGATTGTTCTGCGGCAGTTGAAAATATTTTGCTTGCGATTCAATCTCTTAAATTAGGTGCGGTTTGGACTGCTTGTTATCCAAAAGAAGACAGAATTGAAATCCCTAAAAAGATTCTCAACATGCCGGACGGAATAATTCCTTTATGCGTTATTCCTGTTGGTTATCCGAATGGAGAATCTGTTCCTGTTGAGAAATTTAAACAGGAAAATATTGTTTGGAATAAATTTGAAGGATAAATTCAAGCTATTATTGAATTAATTGTATAAAAAAGATATAATTATTTTTATGGCAAAGATTAAAAAGCTAAATTATTTTAACCGTTCTAAGATTAAGAAGATGATACCGTTTTTGAATGTTTCGAGAAACAACTCATTAATGAACATGTTGTCTATCAGTCCTTTTGGTGCTTTGCATAATCTTTTGCCTTTAAAATATAAATTTCTTGATGAATCCTTTATTATTTCAGAGGATGATGACGATATTGGAATGATAACAGTATCTCCGATTTTCGGGAATTATTCAAAACTTTTTATTTCGCAGTTATTTTTTTCCGAAAAGTCTTATGATTTAGCCCAGCAATTGATAAATTTTGTGGTTTCACATTATGGAGCAAACGGTGTAACAGCTTTTTTTGTTACAATCAATCAGGTATACAGCAATTTGATTAATTTGTTTATCGGGCAATGCGGTTTTAGACAATGTTCAACAGAACAAATCTGGGAGATTAATAAAATTTCGTTCAAAAAATCAACATCTATTAAATATCGCCGCTTGCGGGATTCTGATTTAAAAGAGATATCAGAAATTTATAACGATTCTCTTATGACTCATTTTAAACCGACATTAGAAAGAAAAGGCAAAGAGTTTTCAGAAGCATTTTACCATGGTTTGACGTATTCCTCAGAATACAGGTATGTAATTGAAGATGCCGGAACAGATAAAATTCTCGGATATTTTTTAATCTCAACAGATGATAATGAAAATTTCTTAGTTGATTTTAATTATTCTGACGGGTATGAAATAGATTTAGATGGTATTATGTATTATGCTACGCGTGAAATATTAAAGCGCATAAGAAGATTTAAACTTTTTATGAAAATAAAAAAATATCTTAAAACCGGTCAAAAGCAGGAAGAATATGCACAGCAAAATAATTTTTCATGTATTCAGACAAAACTTATGCTGGTAAAAGATTTTTACAGAATGATAAAACAAGAATCCCCGCTTAAAGAATTAAAAGAATTTATTATGATAGGTGACTTGAATCAGGATAAAAGATTGGAAGTATAAATATTTTAGTGAATGGTGAATAGTGAGAAGAAATTAGAAATGAGACTAAGTAGTCAAGTAGTTAGGTCGCTAAGTGAATTTTTTGTCCGCTTTTTAGGGTACACTTCATTCCCTCTCCTGCCAGGAGAGGGCTAGGGTGAGGTTATGTTATAATACACTTATGTCAAAAGTTTATATAATTACAGGTTCAACGTCCGGAATAGGGAAGGCTCTTGTAGAAGAGTATTCTAAAGAGAATGTTGTGTTTGCAGGTTACAGAAACGAAAATTTGAAACTGTCAGGAAACAATATTATCCCTTTTTATATTGATTATGTAAAGCCTGAAACAATAAATTCTGCAATTGAGTTTATAAAAACTAAAACGAATAAAATCGATACAATTATTAATGCTGCAGGGTGCGTTGTGGCAGGGGCAATGGATAACATATCCGTATCCGATTTAAAGCGGCAATTTGATGTAAATGTATTTGGGGCAATAGAATTAACCCGCGGTTTAGATATTAAAAAAATTATCAATATAAGCTCAATGTCTTCTTTCGGGATATATCCTTTTATTGCACCTTATTGTGCCTCAAAAAGAGCTTTAGATATTCTTTTCAATCTCTGGGGGTTAGAGTGCGGAAAACAGGTTATATCTTTAAAACTCGGAGCGGTTGCAACTCCTATCTGGTCAAAATCCATTAAAGAGAATGAAAAATCTTTGCATGATATTTCAGGTTATGAAAAAGAATATGAATATTTAATTAAAAATGCTATGAAAAACGAAACAAAAGGCATTCCGGTTTCTAAAATAGTTAAAAAAATAATTGAAATTGATGCGAAGCAAAATCCAAAACCATCATATACAATCGGTTTTGATGCAAAAGTTTCCGAATTATTCTCTCATTTGCCTCAAACCCTTATCAATCATGTAATAGAGAATAAATTAAAAAGCATGCGTAAATATTAGTTACGTTTCTTAAAAAATGTTAATAAATTGGAATTAAAATAGCAAAAAAGATTTATTTTTAGACTTAAATAGTGTATCATATCATGTGTAGGTAATTTATTTTGGA
>CALUXY010000038.1 GCA_944324855.1 Candidatus Gastranaerophilales bacterium
AGAGCACATTCATCTTTAAAGGGATTAACACCTATGGAGTTTGCTGGAAAATGTAACTAATTGATTGACATGTACAGGGATGACAAAAATCTACTCACTCCTCACTAATCACTAGAATATTACTGAAATGTAACAATTATAGGGGGGAGGGTTGAAAAAAATACAAAGTATTGTATCATGTATATATAATTTGTATCAACTCAGCACTAGGATTAAAACTTTATTCTTCAATTTATTAAATAAAAGGTGTAATTATGGTCGAAATGGGCTATTACAACTACTATAATAACGAGCAGCATTTATCGGTAACACAACCGAAAGATCGTTACAAAGAAATGATTGCAGAGTACAATGCTAATTCCGACAGTTTACACCATGCAAATGAAGATCCTTATAGCGAAAAAAATCTTGCAGTACGTGAATTTGAAGAAAAACTTGCGGTAGTAGCTGCTGACAACCGCTCAAAATGTTCAACAGTACATGAAGTATATCAATTACTGGGGCAAAAATACTTCGGAAAAGAAGCCAGCACTTATATGGATCGTCTTAATGCTGATGAAGCAACACGTATAATGTATGATAATGAATTAAATGCAACATTATACGGCACGTATCAAAATTCAAATCCTAACGACCCGAGAATTAACTGGAGTCCGGAAGATTGGGAAACACAAGAATTAAAAGATAAAGCTTCTAATCAAAAAATTATCAGCAATCAAATGTCAAATATTCTTTCCAAAAATGATATTTCACTTGATTCTGACGAGACTTTATTAATTTCTTTTAACCCGTATAGCTATGAAGTAAGTGTACAAGGGCTTAGAGATAGTTCAAAACGGGGTACGATAACCGAACTTCTCAATCAAGGGAAAAACGGTCAGGAATTATTCTATTATACGCTTCAAAATTCCGGCAGCGTAAATCAGGATGCTATAACAAAATACAAAGCATATCAAAATATAAAAGATTTAACAGGCGAAGATTTATCTCAATTAACTTTAAAAGATGGAAATTTGTATACCGATTCCGGAACTAATATTCTGCGCCTTGTTAAAGATGGTATAGAAAAAGATTCGCTTATCCCTAATGATTTTAAGCGGGTAGCTTATGATTACTCAAAAGATTTGCTGCGTCAAGTTGCGCAGCGAGGGTTTAATTCAATGCCTGATTTAAATTTGACAATCGGCTACTCTCAAGATTACGGATTCTTCTCAACAAGCAACATAATGTATGTTGCCTAGCGGGGGGGGGGAATGTATTTGGGAATGAAATTGCGCCTACCCATTCTAGCAGCAGTGGGGTAGCTAGTAGGATGCTGTAAATTGGGGATTTACTGCATCATTTAAATTCATTTGAAACTTTTTTGTTTGGGTAAATTTTAATTTACTCCAACCTTGCTTAAGAGTTATTTTTGTTATTCTCCTTCCCCGACTTGGGGAAGGCCGGGATGGGAAGTGGTTGAAGAACAAACTAACCATCCAAATGTTTCAATATATCTAAATAAACTCCGTCAAGATTATTTTCAATATCAGAATTTCTAAATCGTATTACCTTATCCCCCTTTGTTTCAAAAAAGTTTGTTCATTCTTGGCCGTAGATTATGTTTTTATCTTCGTTATGTTGACCGCCATTAATTTCTATGATTAATTTCTTTTCATTACAAATAAATTCGCTTAACAGCTTAACTTCATAGCCACTTAGCTGCTTTCTAATCACTCCTCACAAAAAACTATGCATGCGGGTGGGAGGTATTATAAACGTTTTTCAAGTGCTGCATTGATACGTGTGTATAAATCTGGGTGTTTGATATACTTGCATGCCCTAAGAGTTCTTGCACAACTCTTAAATCGGCTCCGTTTTCAATCAAATGTGTTGCAAAACTATGCCTGAAAACGTGAGGTGTAACGTGTTTGGGCAGTTGGATTCTGTCGACTACCTCGTTTATCGCATTCCTGATTGTTTTATTTTGTATCCTGTAGCCGGTTTTGTTTATAAATACAGGACTTGAATCTGATGTGTCGATTTTTATGGCATTTGAACATGGGATTAGAGATCTTGCGGATTGTATGTACTGTATCAAAAAGCGTTTTGCACGGTTTGATACAAGAACGATTCTCTCTTTTGCACCCTTCCCGAATACCCGTATTTCATTGTTATCAAGTTCCAAATCTCCGAAATTTAACCCGCTTAGTTCTGATATCCGCATGCCGGTTGCCCACAAAAGCTCTAATATAGCTTTGTTTCTGAAACCTGCAGGAGTAGAAATCGATACATTATCTAGGATTTTTTCCATCTCATCGTCTGTTAAAAATTTAGGAAGCGGTTTCCCTTTTTTCGGGGCAATCAATGCATCTGCAGGGTTTGCGGCAATTATTTTTTCTCTGTTTAGATATTTATAAAACCCGCGTATTGATGAGATTTTTCTGAGTATCGTATTTTTTTTATAGTTAAATTGCTGTATAAAATGAATGTACTCTCTCAATTTGTTCAAATCGACTGCAAGACAGTCAGATTTAAGCCATATTAAAAAGCTTGTAATATCTGATTCATAGCCTTTTACGGTGTTTGCTGAATAGTTTTTTTCAAACGAAAGATATGTTTTGAATTCTTCCAGATACTCTTTTTGCATAAATCTCCTGCGTATAATTTATTGCAATTTATTTGAGTATATTATACAATAATTTTTATAATAAAGTAAGTTATGTATACTTACATAGTTGATAGTTGATTGAGGTTGGATTATGAAGTTAAAGAAGATTACAATGTCCGTTTTAGCACTGGCTGTTGCAGCTAATATTTCTGTTGCTGAGCCTGCAAAAAATGATACGGCCCCTTTAGATAAAAAGCTTTTAGAAATAAATCTTTGTATTGAAAATAACGATTTCAGAGGTGCAGACAAGTTAATTTATCAGTCTGTTCAAGAGTATCCGGGCGACCCTCAAATACAAATTTTATCAGCTATATCCTTGACACAGCAGGACAAACTGGATTCTGCTCAGGATATATTGGATGCTATTAAAAAATCTTCTTTGAAATATTCTGATTACTATTATGCACAAGGTGCTATATATCTAAAAAGAATTGATACTTCAGACATGCGTTTCAGACAAAAGAACGACGAATTAATCCAGCTTGCAGTTAATCAGTTTAACTATGCATTAAAAATAAATCCTAAGAATGCAAAAGTTTATAATGCACTTGGTGTTGCAGAATTAAAACGAGGTGATTTGTATCAGGCACAGGTTAATTTTGAAAAAGCAACTCAGGTAAACCAAAAATATGCGACAGCATGGGACAATTTAGGTTCTGTTTATTATATTACAAATGAACTAGATAAAGCAGAACCTAATTTCAAAAAGGCTGTTTCTTTGAATCCGAATTCATCAACTGTTTATTATCACCTTGCACAAGTTGCATTCAAAAAAGATGATATTCAAAAAGCTTTGTATTACGCAAATAAATCACTGCTTTTGAATCCTCGCTCAACTTATGCATACAATTTGATAGGTGAAGTTTATAAAAAACAAGGAAACGAAGCTGCTGCAATTACTTCGTTCCAAAAATCAATATTCTTGATGCCGGAAAATACGGATCCGTATATTAACCTTGCCGGTGTATACGAATCAAGAGGTGATATCGCTGCAGCTATTGAACAATTGAAAACCTGTAACACAATTGTTCCTGATAACGATGAAGTAGTTTTAGGTCTTGCAGACTTAATTCTTGCATCAGGTCAGTATGAAGATGCAATTAAGTATTATTCAAAACTCTCTGATAAGTACAAAACTCAATCAGTAGAAGGTATTGCATCTGCTTACTTTTCTCTTGCAACAGAATCTGCTAACAAATCTATGTTTAAATCTAATAAACGTCTTGCAGATTCTCTGGCTTACATAAATCAGGCTATTAAAGAAAATCCTGATAATCTAGAGCTTTATCTGACAAAATCAAAGCTAACCAGATTAATTAACAATCAGGTTGAATCAAAAGAAGTTTTGTTAAAAATAGTTTCAGCTCCTAATGCAAATATTTCAGATTTGTTGACTAAGGGGGATGCTTATATTCAACTGCAGCAATACAGAGATGCAAGAAACATCTTTACGCAAGCCGTTAAACTTGATAAACCGGTAGAAAGTGATTTGTATCTTGCAGAATACTTTACTTATAACAAACAATACAGACCTGCGTTAGATGCTTTGAGTAATGTATTAAATAAAGAACCTGCAAACGAAGATGCAGCAAGCAATATTGCGTATATTAACAGAATGACTGAATATGCAAATAAACAGTATCAAAATGCAATTTATTTCAAAAAAGAAGGCGACAAGTTCTTCCAAAAAGTATATTTGAACAAGGCTCTTAAATTTGACCCTAACAACATTGATGCAAACTTAATGCTTGCAAAACTCTTGAAGAAAGAAAAAGATTTTTACGGAGCAAATAAATGCTACAAAGTTGTATTAGGTGCATCTGATAATGAAAAACAAGTTAAAAAAGTTGCACGCTGGTCAAGAAAACTTGATAAAAAGATTGCAAAAATAGAACGTAAAAATGCAAAAAAAGAATCTAAAACTCCTGAAAAAAATATAGTTCCTATAAATAATTCTAATCCTCAGGAGCCTGTACAGCCGGAAATAGTTCCTGCAGTACAACAAGCACAACCTCAGGATGAAAAATAAATGAATATATTTAAAACTTTTGAATTGTTTTTACGTGAGCCTTTGAGTTTATTCAGGCAAGGTTTGATACAGCTTGTTAATATTCAGGATAATATTTTTGCGAAAAAATCCTCAATAAATGTTGACTTGTTGAAGAATAAAGCGCAGATAACTGTTATTAACAATGAAAAAGTTTATAACTTGCTGAGACTTGTTACTTACCGTGCAAAACAAAAGAGTGAAAAGATTTTGGTTGAAAGATGAAGTATTTAACGGCTCAATTTGTTATAAGTGCAGAAAAACTTTCGCAATGTCCTGATTCCGGGTTGCCGGAATTCCCTCTGTTAGGGCGTTCAAACGTTGGAAAATCTTCGTTTATTAATGCTCTTTCTAATAACAAAAAGTTAGCCAAAACCTCTAATACCCCGGGGAAAACCCGTTTAATTAATTACTTCAATTTTTCTGACAAGTTTATGATTGCAGATTTGCCTGGCTACGGTTATGCAAAAGTATCCCGTGAAGCACAAGCAAAGTGGCAGAAAAATCTGGAAGAATATCTTTTAAACAGAGGACAGATAAAATCACTTATACAGCTGATAGATGCAAGGCATGACATTCAAAAGAACGATTATCAGATGCGGGAATGGGTTGATGCGTATAATCTTCCGATAATAACAATTGCAACAAAAATAGATTATGTTCCTAAAAATAAAGTCTTAAATGTGATTACAAAAATTAAGAAAGAGTTTGGCGGGGTCGTGCTGCCGTTTAGTTCCGTTGAACATAGATACAACGAAGGAATTTTTGATTTTTTGATGTCGGGGGTAAATGTATAAAAGATTTGTCTTATAATGCAAGATGTTCGTATATACACCACAACTGTCCATGATAATTTTATTATTAACAACCTTCCTCCCTTGTGAGGGAGGATTAGAGGTGGGTGCCGATTATATAAAAGACCACTCCTCATCCCGACTCTGTCTTGAATTTCTTTTACGTTTACAAAATTTTGTTTACTGAGCTTTGCTCCTAATCGCTCAATCTGTTCACTATCCGGAGGGGTAAATGAAATGATAAAATTAATATTCCCTATTTACCCCGTACAGAAATCCACTCCCCAAGTCGGAAGCAGACTGACAAGAACCAATTTTTGTTGTCCACTTTTTAGTGGTACACTTCAAAAACATCTCTATTCACTCCTCACTAATCACTATTCACTAAAAAAAGCAGCTCATAAGCCGTGTTCTGTTTCTAGATAATCATCTGTCTGGGATTGTAATTACTTACAACCGCTAGCGATATGTCTGAAGTTGGCGGACAACCTTTATAACCTTCAAGTTTATCTTGCATCCGATCCGGGTTTACCTAGCCGGTATTTCTCAATACCGCTGGTGATGCTCTTACCTCACCGTTGCACCATCGCCTGTGATAAAATATCCATCGGCAGTCTGTAAAGCCGACACCGGTTCACACCGGCTTCGCTTGTCAGCTCCTGTGGGCTTCGGGCTTGCGCCCTGCAGTCCTACGTCGCTATCGTAGTGTTACGTCCTCAGTTTGCCGGCTCTCGCCGCCAAATTCGGACTTCACACCGGCTTCGCTTGTCATTTCTGTGGCACTTTCCACCGGCTCACGCCGTCCGGAGTTTCTCCGGGGATCTGTCCTTGGATGCACGGACTTTCCTCACTTAATTAAAAGCGCGATTATCCGGCTGCTTTTCTATATTTTAGCATAAAATTAACTAAACAATTTGAATGTTAAATTAACGTTGTCGTTAATAACTGTTTTTAAGTCGTCCTGTTCTGTTTTGATAGAACTTCTTTCTGCTTCAAGTTTTTCAAGATCAGTATCAATTTTAGTTTCTTTCTTATTTATCTTTTTCATATCTTTTTCATAAGTTGCTTCAGCTTGTTTTAGATATGCTTCATTTTGAACCTCTTGTAAAGATGTTTCATTAGCTACACTTGTACCCGTCATTTGCATTTTTTCAGTATCAATTGTAACTTTACCGTCAGCATTTGTAGTTAAAGCAGAATCAATATCAAAGTATACAAACTGTGCTTGACCTGCTTGAACATAATTTGTTAGCCATTCTGTACTGTTTGCTTGTTCATCATCTACAATTCTTATACCTGTTCTGGCTAGCAAATATGCTTGCAAAGCTTGTTGTACTTTAGGATTATCATAATCCCAATCATAAATCGGCTGCATGTCAGGTACATAAGTTTGACCATACTGCAAAGTCGGTTTTGCAGTATTAGCACCATTATAAATGAAATCATAATGATCTAAAGTATCTACTTCTTTTGGCATACCCTCAAATGTTGAACTGTTAACTGCGATAGCATTTAAAAGATCAGTAAATTTACTCTTATTTTTACCATCAGCATAGTCCATAACAATTTCATTTATATAAGCAAGTGATGCTAAATCTTTTTGATCTGTTACATCATAATTATTAATAAAATTTTCAACCTGGCTTACATATCCTTCATTACCGGACATCTTTAACGCTGCTTGAATATTTGCAATAATAGAATCTTTTGAAGGTACGGTTATTTTACCGTTATTTTCTTTTATTGCATTATAACCTGTGCTTGTTGTTGAGATAGATGGAATATACTTATCACCTGTAATTTTTGTCTGGAATTGTGCATCTGAGGTTTGGTTTGCGTTGCCGTTTGTAATATCATTTGTTAATGCAGTAAGGAAATTTGCATCTGCAGTATTATTTTTCACATAGTTATAAATATAATCATTTACATTTGCTATCTTAAATAAATCTGCTTCACTTCCGGTACCGTAAATACTTTGTACATAGTTTTTAACTTTTTGTTCTGCATCTGCTAATTGTGCATCGTCATTAACATCAATTCCGTTTGCTTTTACGTATGCAGCAAGAACGTTGTTATAAAAATCTCCTGTCCAGTCAGTTGTATCTATATTTGGAATAGCAATTAATTCTTTAAAATCACCGTTACCGCTACCACTGAAAGAAGGATTATCACCAACAATAGTATGTCCGGAAGTTGGCTTATATGCAACATTCTCAATAGTCAGATTTGATGCAGTTCCGCCACGACCAATAACTAAACCTGCAGTACTACCACCATTACTACTAACTTGTGCACTGGTTACGCAATCTTTAATAACTGTTGTGCCATTATTATGCCCAACTAAACCACCGGCACCACTAGCATTTATTAAACCTGTAGAATGACAACCTATTATTTCTCCAGAGTTATGACCGGAAATACCACCATTACAACTACCACATCCGCTATTAACGGTAATATTAATATCAACATTACAATCAGTAATTTTAGCACCGTTCAGATTGGCACCGGCAATACCGCCGACACCATTTCGAGAACCGGAGGTTACCTCAATTTTGCCTGTAACATAACAGTTAGTTATGTTACCATCATTATCTCCAACAATACCACCTACTTCTTCATAGCCAGTACTATTTGTTATAGTAACATTCTCTAAACCTACATTTTTTATCTCTGCAGCTGCAGTAGCACTTTTAAATAAACCGTTAGAACCTTTTAAGTTCGATAATACATATCCGTTACCATCAAATGTTCCGGCAAAATTCTCAATACCTGTCCAAGTAAGACCATTCATGTTGATATCACTGCCTAATACAATAGTAACACCAGAGGTTCCGCCGCTAGCTAATTGTTCAAACTTTCGTAACCCTGGAAGGTCGGTAATAACATAACTTTGACCGGATTGTAATGATGAAACATCATTAATGTTTTGCATTGCTGATGTATCGGTTTTAGGTTCAACTTTTGTAGTGAAATCATCATAAATCGTAGTATCAGTTGCATCAGTGCTATTTGCTACAGCATTTGTATTAACAGTTCTGTTGAATGAACTATTATATACGTTATCTACTGTATCTATACCAACAATTTTTGATGTATCAGTAACAGTTGTACCGCCGGCATCATATTCTCCAACCACTTCTTTTTCCGGATCTCCTAATCCCCAAACATCTTCAAAGTACTCATCCATTGTACCAGTCCAAGGTTTAGTGGTTTCATCGATACCATATTTATCAGCAATTTCTTGAGTTACAAGAAGTCTTGTACCTCCGTTTTCATCGAACTCTTGCAAGAATAAAGGATTTGCAGCTGTTACACCATTATAGTTATCTAATAAACCGTGTTCTAAAACAGCCAAACTTGCATCTACAAATGTATCCCCATTATATTCATCATAAACTCGTGTTTGTATTTTTGTTGAATTTAACGCATTTAAATAAGTGTTATACACACGATCAGAGTCATTCGCAAGCTGAAGTTTTTCGGCTTGAAGCTTTTGAGCACGCCATTCCACATCGTGCTGGCGAGCAGTCAGTGATAATAATCTAGCTTGTGATGACGACATTCCCATGGTACTTTTCCTAATTAATTACGTAACATGTATTATTACGGCATTTTATAGTTTTTCTTTAAAAAACTGTTACAAAAGTTAATATATTGGTGAGTAGTGATTAGTTAAGAGTGAATAGATTTAAAATATTTACTTTATATGTTAAATAATTAGAGCCGTAGATATTTCTCTTGATTATTACGAAAAGTGTAGACTTTAGTTGACCATTAAACAGCTTAAATAGACAAATAGAGGGAGATATCGTAAGATAATCTTGTAGGGCTTGCACAATGCAACTTCGTTACACACAATTTTCAGAGAAATTGAACGAAAGGAGGCAAGCTATGGTTGAGCAAATAATAATGCTACTAATAGCATTTGACTTACTCTTAGTAGCATTAAAATTGTTACAACTGTAGGGTGCAGAGAGCTCTTAAGGCTGGCTTAACTCTTAGGAGCTTCGCCCTACACCTATATTATTTACTATGTTCTCATATTTGTCAACTGTAATTTAAAAGATAATACTGATTATTCTCGTACAACACACACAACATTTATCTATTTGCCCCTCACTACTCACTATTCACTAATAAAAAAAAGACCAATTGTCATGTGCATCAATCAGTCATTATATAGTTTATTTAATGTTTTGCCAGTTGTATTAGTTAATAAGTTATATATGATTACTATTGTTTTAAACTCAAGTGTTCACCTTTTTTAGCTTCTGCCGGAGGATTCTTAGGATCAACATCTTTAGTAAAGTTTTGAACAAAAACGTGACCTTTTCTGTCATTTTCGATATTTGGAGTATCAATAAGATAAACATGGGCTCTTTCAGGACCAAGATCAACTTTTACTTTATCGTTTTCTACTTGAATGAAACTCTTTTCGCCGTAATTTTTAACAAGATTTTTCAATGGTTGGCCTTCTTTGATACCCGGAACATCAATTTCTGCAGATGAACGTCTGTTTTTATTCAAATTAACAACTACAAGAGCAGTCTTACCATTCAAATGCCTTGCAAATGTTAATATTTGATCGTCTTTATCTTTATGTTTATCAAGTTCAATAAATGAACCTTTTCTCATTAATTCATTCAAATCTTTTCTCATATTGAAAGTACTTGTCATAACCTGTCCTATTTCAGGAGCATTACCGCCAGGTTGTCTTGAGAAATTGAAAATATCCATCTTATTCTTGTGAACTGTCATAAAATGTTTACCGTTGTCAGTATCAGCCTCTTTAACAACCTTGTTACCGTATTTGTAATCATATTTATCACCGGATTGAATACCGTCCAGATAATATGGATTACACATCGGGAGTGTTGCCTGAACAACAGAAACCATTTTACAGAAGTTTTCTCCGCCTCTCATCATTAATGATTCGTCATCGTGTGTTGTAAATGAACCGATTAATGATTTTCCAGGAGGAAGTCTGTATGACATATCAAGATTTTGAAGAACATAATCTTTTACTTCTTTTGCATCCTTCATTTCATGGAAAATATGGTATTGACCGTAAATAGTATCAAAACCTGCTCTTAAAGAATCTTCCGGTCTGTCATAAGGCATATTTTGCTGAGGAGATGCACATTCATACGTATATGCCTCACCTAACCAGGCAAATCCAGGATCTTTTTGACGGGAATACGGAATAATGATATCCCAGAATTCTGTAGGTTTCGCTCTTGCAACGTCTGATCTGATACCGTCAATTCCCAAATCTATACAAGCATCAACGTACTTTTTGTGCATATCAACTAATGCTTTATTTAATGTACGTTTTGATTCATCTTCCCAAGGATTGAACATTCTGATATCTGTCCAGCCTTCAGGAACTTTAGCTTCATTATTTCTTCCGATAGCCATTAATTCAGGATGTGCGTTATACATATCAACTGATGCACAGCTAGGAAGGTCTAACATAACCTTGATATCACGTTTGTGACACTCATTAATAAATGCTTTGAATTGATCATCAGGAGAACGAGGATCATCCTTATCAATCAAATTAGGATCAATTGCAAGGTGCTTGCCGTCATCTGTTATAAATTTTTCCGGAGCATATAAAGAACCTGCAGTACCCATTGCATTTATTTTTCCTGTAGGATGAATTGGAAGTACGTGAATTGCATTGAACCCTTGAGCCTTAATTTCATCTAATCTGTCAATTGCACTTAAAAATGTTCCGCATTTTTCGCCATCAGCTTTTCTTATCATTTCATCGCCGTTTAAATCTTTTGCCGTAAATGTTCTCGGAACAATACCAAGCATTATTACTTCGTTATTTTGGAACATTTGACGCATATTATTATGATAGTTTTGAGGAGCGGAACCAACTCCTGATACTTTTTGAGGAGCGTTAACTGCAGGTTTATTTATTCTTGATTGATTTTCAAGAAATTTATTAATCAAACCTGATTCTGTATGAGGCTCTTCCGCCTGCGGCTGCTGAGTTTCTTCAGGTTTATGCAGATTATTTAACTTTAGCTTGATTAAATTGTTTGAACCGATGTTGTTAACGTTATCCATTAGCTACCTACTTAGTTACTTTATCTTGTTTTCCGAATGCGAACTGAGAAGCAAGAGTTATTCCTAATACTATACTACCAGCTGTTATACACATCTTCAACCATTTATTTGTATTATAATGTTCTTTTAATGCTTTATATAACATATTATCAGGAGTACAAGCGATTTTGTTGAATTTTGCAACGGCAGTTTTTTGAGCTCTTGTAAATGCTTCATCGTGACCTTCTGTATGATTTGGTAAGAAAGCATATACATTTTTACCCATCAGGTTGCCTACATGTTTTGCCCATCTTGTAACTCTTTCAGCCATTGAAGTTTTACCGGATACAAATACTTCGTGTGATTGTCCGCTTAAAGCTTCTTTAGTTTTGTTTGACATTGCACCTGATCCAAATGTATGCCAGATAAGTGCTTTGTAAAAACTTACATTATTTGCTGTTTGATGTTTCAAATAAAATTCACCGGAGTGTTCTGACATCAAGACTTTTTTACCTTTTTCAATCAATGCTTTGTCTAATTTTTGATTACCGCTGAATCCGCCTTGACCATTGTTATATTCTTCTGCACGACGGAAGAAATCAGCGGTGTGCAGCAATCTCATATAAGAACTTTTTACGCTGTCGAGTCTGTCACCTTTAAGTCTGTTTAACTTAGCATCTTTAATACCGCCAATGAATGAACCGTCAATCGGACGACCTTTGATTCTTTCTGCAAGGTTTTGGAACGGTAATGAATTTAATTCGTTTGATGTTCCGTCACAATTTTGGATAATACCATCTGTTAATACATCCATTGCATTGCGTTTACCGGTTCTAGGATTATCAAGTTTTTCATCAAGAAGAGCCATTTTCTTAGCAATGTTTGAAACAAACTCAGCGTATTTTTTATCATCTTTAGCAATTTTTTCAAGCTTTCTTGTGAATAACTGTGCGGTTAATTCTTCGCTGCTCTTTGCTTCGTTTAATTCTTTAGGAGTGATTTTTAATTCTTTAATTAATGTCTTAGTAACATCTGACCAGTTGTTAGCAACAATTGTTTCAGGTGCGTTTTCTACCTTGAAATGTGCTGCAGATGAAATTGTTTTATCATAAGCTCTGAATTTTCTTAAGATATGACCTGCTTTAGAAATTTGGCTTGCAGCATCTTCTGTTAAAATTGCGGCTTTCTTTTTGCCGAATACGTCGTTGATTGCATCAGTTGCCATATCAGCAATAACTTCTTTTCTGGATTCTCTGATTGATTTGTTGCCGTCAAGGGAATCCTGAATTAATTGACCTAATGAAACTCTTAAATCTTCAGCTTTATCAGGATTTAAAACTCCGTTTTTAGGGTTTCCGTTTTGATTCATAAAGTTACTTACGTGTTCTGAAAGTTTCTTTGTATCAAATACAGATGCTGTATAACCTTCACCGTATTTTGTATCCAGTTTTTTAGTAATTAAATCAGAGATTTCATTTACTGTATCAGAATTAACAACTGTTTTATCTGCTTTTAACATAAATTGTAAATCCATTTTAGCAGTTTTTTGAGTTTGAGTATCAAAACCTTCTGATAATAATTTGTTTATGTTTTCAATATCGCTATCAGAAACAGCCTGACCTGTTTTTGATGTTAATAAATCGGATAATTTCTTTTCAGATGCTTCATAAGGTTTCATATCAACAACTTCAGCCTCAAGTTTTGTGAATTTAGCCTTGTCTTCGTCACTTAATCCGGCATCACCTTTTTGGTAATCTGCGATTTTATCAATCATTTTGTTAACTTTGTTGTTTGAGATCTTTTCTGTTAGCTTGCCTAAAGGACCTTCAATTCTGTTACAAGCTAATGCCGTCATAACAGGAGTAGCAACACCTGCGGTTAGCATCCAGAGAGTATTATTTTGAACGGAAACTTTTCTGATATGTTCTTTAGCAAGTTCGTTTCTGTCTTTTTCATCTTTAGGAATACCCATTTTGTCTGCTATATGTCCTAAATCTTCACTCTTTCTTTTACCTTTCATCAAATCAAAAGGAATATAATTCGGATCTTGTGTTAAATATTTTTTTCTGCCTTGTTCATCAACATATTGTTTTCTAAAGTTGAATCCATGAACCAATTGAGCCGGCCATTGAAGAGCTACTTTAGGCCAAATTGCCATACTTGCAAGGAATGCACCAAATCCGATAAATTCCATTGCTTTCATCTTAGGAGTTTGACGTTTTGTCATCAAATATGTTGCAATTGATAAACCGCCCAGTTTTAACCCTAAATCATTTAATTTACCTAATTCGTGGTCGTTTGCTTTACCTGCAATACCTTTAGAAAGAGCTTTTGTAGTGTAATATGTATCTTTTGCAAATTCTTTCGGAGCAGTAACAAGGTTATTTTCTACAAGATAGCCTTTACCATCCAACGGTTTCAGCAGATTATCAGAATTAGCATCTGTTAAGTTATTATAATACTTTTTGGTAGTATTATTAACGGATGAAATCCCTTGACCGATATTATTTGCATAATTTTGAATCAAATTAGACATCTGTTAATCCACCTGAACTTTCTTGTTACTGTCGATAGTGATTTTTCTATTACCGTAAGATTTTGCCCCGCAAATAGTATTTATTGCCCCTAAGGCACTTATTGCAGTTGCAAGACCTAAGAAAATCTTGCCGGCATGTTTATTAAAACCTTTTGCAGCAGCTGGCCCTTTGTACAGCTCTTTTGACGCTTTTACAAAGTTTCGACCAAAACTCTTTGCAATACGAGCTATATTTTTACCGGTATTTATACCTCTGTCTACAAGGTTAATAAATTTATTTTCATTTTTGTTCGGAACAAATTTAGTCCAGGATTTATTTGATAATGCTTTAAAGAAATTAACCCAGGCAGGTTGAACAGCAAGCATTACACCAACACCGCCCCACATATAAGTAGATAAACTTTTAGCTGTGCTTGAACGGGAAATCACATCTTTAATTAACGGTTTAACTTCACCATCTGAAGCTTCAAGATTTTTACCTAAACCGTTTTTCCGGGCAATTCTATCGTAATAATAATTACGCGGTTCGCCTTCCTTCATATTGTATAAAATATCGTAACGCGGGAAATCGCGGCTTTCAAACACTTTGTGTTGTTCATATAAAGGATCAGGAGCCGCATCTTTTCGTTCCGGAATTGTATACGATACTTTTTGATAAGGCATTTCGGTATCAATACCAGTTGCCATTTTAACCGGCACTGTTACAAGTGATTTTGATAAACTTTTGGCTAAACCGTAGAATAACACGCCAAGAGCCATTCTATTGCCCCAATGACGTGCACCTTTTTTATTAAAATTAGGGAACCAGCTCGGAGCTCCGTTAAATAAGCCCATAAACGTTAAACTGCCAAGTATATATGGAACGTTCCCCATTGTTAAGAATTCATAGAACGTTGATTTTTTATCACCTTTTAAGCCTTTAACAGGATATTCAGTAAAGGCACTGGTAACTTTTTGGAATGAACTTCTAGCTCTCGTATTCAGATTGTTTGGTAGAATCGTTGTTTCATCAGGAATATGTTCCGCAGGAATATGAACATGATCGTAAGGCGGACAAGAAGCAGACTTAGGTGTCAATGCTATAGTCCTATTTGCATTACTGGTATCAATTCCCATAAAATCACCATCCAAAACTAACGTCTACATATATAATAAGAAACCTGATTATATTTTTTTGCTATGTATATAAATCAAAATTTACAAATATTAACATAATTGCTTAACTTTGATAAAACACCTTTGAAATAAATCTAGCACAAAATTTGCACCTGCTCAAGCGGGTGTAAAAAAATGTTAAATTTAGTGAGTAGTGAATAGTGAGGAGTGAGTAGATTTTTGTCATTCTGAGGGCAAAGCCCGAAGAATCTCTTTTTTGACAAGTGATTAGGCGGGTGAGTAGTGAATAGTGAGGAGTGAGTAGACTTTTGTCATTCTGAGGGCAAAGCCCGAAGAATCTCTTTTTTGACAAGTGATTAGGCGGGTGAATAGTAAATAGAAAGGCAGCTTAGAAATTAAGCAGCTGCGCAGCTAAGATAACTGATTGCGAATATTACAATAATTTCGCCTAACAGCTTAACTTCATAGCCACGTAGCTACTACTTAAAAAAATTACTTTTTATACGCATAAAGAAAATCCAATACCGCTTTTCTTTGAGCTTCTTCTTTCAAAGTAATCAAACTTTTTATATCCTTCATTTCAACAAAACCGTTTTCAACCATAAGTTCGGCAAACTTTGTATGAGTACCGTGCTTTTTTTGTTCTTCTTGCTGTTTTAAAATAATTTCTGTTTGTTCCGCAGAAAGTTTTCCGATTTTTTGGAAATATTCACCTGTCATGCACTCACCTGAAATAAACATAGCTATTGCAAGCACCTGTACCGGAATATCCTGTTTGATATACTGATGATTGTATGAGAACATAAAAAGCTTTGAAATATCTTCCATTGAGTACTTATTCTGAATAGACATCTCTAAAATTGAAAGATTATTTGCACAATCATAAAGAAAGCCATAAACATCATCAGAATATTCTTCATTCTTTTTATCCAATTCTTCCATACCTAATTTTGAAATAGTCGGTCTAAAAATATGAAAAATTTTATCTTCGTCCATTGTTATTAAATCATCACTTAAGTATGATTCCAAATCTTTTCTTAAGTATACTAAAATAACCTGTTTTACCCATAAAGGCAGAGAAGTCAATTCTTGTATAAATAATAAAAATATGTTTCTTTTCATTATATTTAATCCTTTCTTTGTACGGTTTATTTTTTAATAATTATAACATATAATACTGTTAAGAAAGTTTCATGAGAGGTAAATATCATGGGTATGGATGGTTTATCAATGGCAAATACAGGAATGCTTCGTGAAGCAACCTCTCGTGACTATGCCGTACAAACAGAAGAAGCTATTGCCAAAGATGACCAAAACAAGCAGGTAGATAAACTGCAGACCCAAATGAGGGTAAAAGAAGACGGGCGGAATTCATCAGGCGGAACTGCGGAAGAAGAAGAAAACGAAGAAGAGAATAAAAATGATGATGAAGCCGGAGTTTATACCCCTTCTGACGAAACGGAAGAGCAAGAAGATGAAAACAGGCTTGAAATTTCTAAAGAAGATTTAGACAATCATACTTTTTATGTTAAAATAACAAAAGATGGTGATGTATTTGAGCTTTACGACAAAGAAACTGACAGATTAGTTGAAAAAATAAGCGCTCAAGAGGTTAACCAGCTTTTATCAAAACTGAATATGGCATCGGGAATATTAGTTAACAAGGCGGTATAATGCTGAATCCATACGCAAAAAATTTAACACAATACAAAAATAACGAAGTTTTAACGGCGACACCGGAAAAACTAATGATAATGTTGTACGATGCAGCTATCCAATTTCTCTTCAAAGTAAGAAAAGCCATTGATGATAACTCCCCTGAAGAAATTTGCAACAATGTTATAGGATGCCAGAAAATTCTTAGAGAATTTATGAAAACAATTGATCTTGAACATGGAAATGATGTAGGGAAATACCTGTTCGTTTTTTATGATAAGTTGGTTAAAAAACTTTATAAAGTTAATCGAAACAGGGATAAAGAAATCCTGGAAAGTGTTATTGAAGATCTTAAAACACTTCGCAAAGCGTTTCTTGATGCTATTGATATTGCCGCAAAAGAAAGAGCAGAAACACAAGTACTCATCGACACGGAAGAATAACAGGAGTTTTATAATATGTCACAATTTACACAAATTATGTTATTCTACGACCAATTAAATAATATGGCTGACGAAATCCATGAATTAATTAATCGGGAAATGTTTGATGAGATTCTTAGCAAACTTGCACTACACGATAAAGTCGTATTACAAATAAAATTAACAAAAAAATGTACACAATTCACTGAAGAAGAGCTGCAGGAAATTAATAAAATTGAAGATCAGCTCAGAATCAAAGAGAAAGATAATATTGAACTTCTGCAAGCAAATATGACGATTGTAAAAAAAGAACTCAATAGTTTAAAATTAAAATCGAAACTGAACAAAGCTTACGGGCAAATACCGGAGAACCAGCATCAAGGCAGCATTATTGATATTGATGACACATATCGCGGAAAATAATGAAGAATGAATTGTGAATAAGAGGTAAGGGGTAAATAGTTAGTTGTGCATTCAGCCCAACAGAATTGTTTTGTTTGGGCAGAAACCGCAATCTAATTTGCTTGTCATTACTGTACATGTCAAATAATTAGTTACATTTTACTTAAGAATAAAAAGGAGTAACTAATAATGACATCAAGTA
>CALUXY010000039.1 GCA_944324855.1 Candidatus Gastranaerophilales bacterium
TTTGGTTCGGAATAGTGTAGTGCTGGCGGTCTATCTCTTGTTTTCGGTTGCTTGCTTCCTTACCGTACATGAGCATTCTTCCAGGGTTTATAAGAGGGGCAAAAAATTTTTTAGATGAAGCAAAGATTAAAATTTGTAGCTCTTTGCAATAATAGAAAATCACAAAGACTTAACAATAATTTTAAAGAAGAATAATTAAAGGGGAAAGTCTTAAAAATTGATTAAAAGGAAAATATAGAATGATCAAGGACTTAATGAATAACATAAAGAAATCACAAGCATATATAAACTACTCACGCATTCTGCCGTATTTGAAACCATACTGGTTTCGTGCGGTCTTAGCTATAGCAATTTGTGTTCCAATAGGGGCTTTAGATGCAGTTATCGCCTTGTCATTAAAACCTTATATGGATTTAGTAATGGTAGAAAAAAGTGTTCAATCCCCATGGTATATTCCATTTGGAATAGTTGCATTTACAACTATTCAGGGATTGCTTAATTATACTGCAACATATTTAAATACGTGGGTTGGTGGTAAAATTACTAATGATTTAAAAATGGCACTTTATAGAAAACTTTTAACCTTTGAACCGGCATATTTTCTAAGGAAAAAGTCTGGGGATATCGTTTTTAGGTTTAACACAGATGCTGATACGGCATGCAATGGATTACTTGAAAATCTAAAAGTTTTTGTATCAAGATTATTTTCATCGATTTCACTGGTAGGTGTTTTATTCTATAACTCGTGGCAGCTTGCATTAATTGCTGTTGTAATTCTCGGAAGTGCATTCTTGCCGCTTGCAAATATCAGAAAACGAATAAAAGATGTAACAACAAAGTCGGTAGCGGCCAGCTCAACAGTTATTACGGCATTAAACGAAACTTATGCAGGCAACAAAACAATTACTTCTTATAATCTGGTAGATTATCAGGACGATAAATACAGTAAAATTTTAAAGAATATTTTTAACCTTAAAATAAAATTAGTCCAGAGAACTAACTGGCTTTCGCCAATGATGCATGTAATCGTATCTATTGGTATTGGTTTGGCTATTGGGTATGGTTCGCATTTGATTCTGGCGGGAAAGATTACAAGCGGAAACTTTGTCTCATTTATAACCGCTCTTATAATGCTTTACACACCGATTAAAAACCTTGGAAATAATTTTAATGCTGTACAATACTCATTTATGGCGATTGAGCGTATCTTTAATATTCTTGATAGAGAGCCGTTATTGAAGAATGCGGATAATGCTATTGAACTTCTTGAACTCAAAAGAAACATAAAATTTGAAAATTTGAGTTTTGCATTCGCAAATAGTAACAAGGATGTTCTCAAAAATATAAATTTTGAAGTTAAAAAAGGAGAAACACTTGCAATAGTGGGGAATTCCGGTGGCGGGAAAACTACACTTATCAATATCCTTGCACGATTTTATAGGTTTAAACGTGGGGACATATTGATTGACGATATAAGTATTAAAAATTACAGCCTAGAATCATTAAGGGCTAAGATGGCCGTTGTTTTCCAAGATAACTTCTTATTCTCCGGTACAATAAGAGAAAATATTTTAATGGGAAATCCTGAAGCAAATGAAGAACAGCTCAATCAATCTGTAAAAATGGCATATTTAGATGAATTTATCTCAACTCTGCAAGATGGATTGGATACACAAATCGGTGAAAGAGGAATTCTTTTATCCGGTGGACAAAAACAGCGTGTTGCAATTGCAAGAGCGTTTTTAAAAGATGCACCGATTGTAATACTTGACGAGGCAACATCCGCATTAGATAATAAGTCTGAGGCTATTGTCCAGCAGGCTATTGATAATTTAATGAAAGATAAAACGGTATTTGTCATCGCTCACAGACTTTCAACAATAAGAAATGCTGACAAAATTGCAGTTATAAATGAAGGTGAATTGGTAGAACTCGGGAATCATGATGAGCTTATGTCTATCGAAAACGGACAATATAAGGCTCTTTATGATATGCAGTTTAAAAAACAGGAAGTGAATAATTAAGGAATAAACAATGGAATGGTGGGAAGATCCTTTTTCAAGAAAAATTAGACTTAGAGAATTTAAACGACTATGGTACTTGTGGCTTATTGATGTTTTGATATTTATTGTAGTTGTAAGTTCGATCTGCTTTTTAATAATTTCAATCGATGCCAAAACTCCTCTAAATATTACTGTCAGCAGCATAATATTACCCGCTTCTTTAAGTATATTGATTAATACAATAACAAACCATGTAAAAAAATGGAATGATAATTCAGAATGGGGCGAAAGGGAAGTTGTTGTATATAGGGATATCATAGAAACATTTACAAAAATATTAGTATCATTTCATAGAGATTATGGTAATCCGCTTGAACCACAGATGCTTCGTGGTTTTTATGATTTGAATATGTTGTCAAACAGTATACAGGTCTTACAAGTATTTATAAAAGAAGAACGTATTCCTCAATTTAATAATTACAGACTTTTAAATATATCGGAGCTGGTTGACAAATTATCAATTCAATATACGTCAATTCTTTCAAATAATTGTACACATTCAGCTGTAAATTTATACTATATGATTATAATGACACATTTGATAAAACTTGATGAAGCAGTTAAACAAAATGAGAATCCTCCATTAATGGAACAAGCAAATCATGATATCTTAATCCAGCTTAATAATTATTTGGCATCATTGCCATTCTTATATAGAATAGTTTATCCAATAGTAGAGAAAGGTATGAAATTAGAGACAATGACACATGATATTAATTATTATAGATCAAAAATGTTTGAAAATATTACCGCTGCAAATGTTGAGGAGCGAACTAATATGGTAAAAAATGCATTAGATAGAGCTTGGGATACAAGAAACTTTGAGATTAATTTATATTGGAAACGAGCAGCATACTTTTGGGCATTTAATACTACAATTGCGATCGCATATTATCACGTGCTAACAAATGTATCTATTCAAACACCATTGACTTCAATTGTATTATTATTGCTGGGATTCGTATGTTCTGTTGCATGGTTTCTTTCAAATATTGCATCAAAGCATTGGCAAGAAAATTGGGAAAATCACATAAAATTATTGGAAGATACTATTCATGGAAGATTATACAAAACTACGGTTTGCGATTACAAATATGCAATAAAACCATCTGTTTCAAGACTAAATCTAAAAATAAGTTTGTTTGTAATTCTAGCTTGGATCACAATCGGAGTATCATTAGCTCTTTCTATTTATGAAAATTATCCTGTTGGAGTTTGGATAATGTGTGGTTGTGCTATATTGATTTTATTTATTCTTTGTTGGGGTGAAATTCGCCGGCCAAAAGAACTTTATAATATTAAACAGTTATTGTTTGACAACAAGTCTTATGACGAACTGCATATTTATTCTGGAACAATAGAAGATGTTAAAATTAATGAATAATGTTAAATTGAATTAATAAAGGAAAAACATGGAATTAGAAGGTATATGCTTTAATAAAAATAAAACTTTTGCAGGAACATTTCAACTTCCGAACGGTGAAAATGTTTTCGGCAAATTGTTTTATAGAAAAAATGAACAATGCGAATTTCTTATATATAGGGATGGCTTTTCGGAAGAACTTTTGAATGATGATAACGAATTTCTTGCAATATTATCCGATGAAAAAGAAAACATATATTTTGTAAATTTATTCGATTGCAAATTAGAGCTATCTTCTTTTTCATCAAAGAGTAATGCTTTTTGCGGATACTTTGATTATGCGTTATTTTCAAAAACAAGACACTTTGATTCATCAAAAGAAGATGTAAATAATAAAATTAATATATTTATTAATAATTGGGCAGAATTTTGCTTCCCGCAACAACGAAAAAAACAGGCAGAATTTAAACCAAGAATGAGCGAACATAAACTTAAAAACAAGATGAAAATATCTTTCAATCAGGACATAAGAGGACAGGTTATAGCTGAAAATCATATTTTCAATAATTTGTTTATAAATGCTGGTTTAGAAAAAGACAAAGTGGATGAAATTGAAAAACAATTAAATGAAATCTTGATTCCTCATAAAAATTATATTCATATAAAAAATGTCGAGAAACATAATTGGTATATCAGAGTTGAAAAAATTCCATCAAATCTAGATATTAATTTGGTAAGTTATTATTTAACATGCTTGTTAATGTGTTTAACAAATGACTTTGGAACAAAAGTAGATAAAATCGAAATTGTATCAGAGGATATTTTAGGAACAACACGCATTCCTGTAAGATTTGATTACTTATATTACAGAAATATAATTGCTAGAGATACGAATTATAAATATAGAAATAATGTTTTTAATTATTACTCATTTACAGAAAAAGAATGGACTACAATATTAAACAATTTATTTTCTAAAAATGGCATTTTAGAACCATTCTTTGATATTATTTATCAGAATTATTATGAGGCAAAAATATCAGAATATCATTTAGAAAGGTACATAGATTGTGTTGCTGCAATTGGAAATAATAAAAAATATGGTAACACCAAGTATGAAGATGTAATGAAAGATTTTGTCTCAAATCTTGACAAAGATATCCAAAAAAAATTATTAAGCATTTTTAGAGAGAGTTTGAAAAATATAACTGCAAAAAATAGTAAAAAACCAATTAAAAAAGGATGGGGATTTATTGGTAAAAAATTATGCGAGCTAAGAGCAATGACCACACATTTTAATGAGGCGAGCAAAAGAGTTAATATGGGTAAATATTTAGCTTTATATTTTATACTAGAATTGGTTGTCATAGACTATATTTTTGAAATATTAGGTATTGATATTCAAAAACGACTAGAATATAAAAACTTTTATTTAAAACGAGTTTTTAGTTTTGTTATAAATTAAATTACTTTTATAGTATAATCTTCGGTTTCAAAAAGTTTTTTGCCTCTTCAAAAGATGCAATTGCCTAATTTATATCATAATCTTCGTCCAACGTACAATGATTGTGGTAATATTCATTTGCATCTACAATAAAATCAAATTCTGTTTTAAAAATTTCGTCTTTGGAAATACCTTTGTTGTCAATTTTTAGTATCATTATGTTCTCCTTGATTTTTTCAAAGAACATATTAAATTGAAAGTTTTAAAATTAGAATTTTATGTGTACAAAACGTATTATAATTTTAAAAATTAAAAAACAAGAATGCAAACATTATATAAATTGACTCTGAGCTTGAGAAAAAGTGACAGAGTAAATTGAGAAAAATCAACTCATTTTTATAAATTCTTTAAGATAAAGTTGCCCAAAATAATCAAACCATCTGTAACAAGAAATCAAACCATGTGTTCTTTTACACAAGGAGTTTTAATTAACAATTAATAATTAATAATATATTCCGCAAACTCAGGGCTGTAATGGCTTACAAAAATACTTTCGCCGCTGTCGAGTTTTCTTATCTCTTCCATATCATTGTTATCAATAGTAAAATCAAAGATTTCAAAGTTTTCTTTCATTCTTGTCTTATGTGTTGATTTTGGAATAACAATAACATTTTCTTGAGTCAGAAATCTTAATGCAACCTGTGCCACGGTTTTATTATATTTTGCAGCGATAGATTTTAAGGTTTCGTTCTCAAATATATTGTTTTCACCTCTTGCCATTGGCGACCAGGACATTAACTGCGTATTATATTTATTCAAATACTCTCTTAATTTTTTTTGCTGCTGGAATACGTGTGTTTCCATCTGGTTTATCATAGGCTGTATTTCAACAAAATTTGAAATATCTACAAATCTATCCGGGAAAAAGTTGCTGATGCCTATAGCTCTTGTCTTTCCCGCTTTATACGCTTTTTCCATTGCTCTATAGGTTCCATAATAATCGCCGAACGGCTGGTGGATTAAAAGTAAATCTACATAATCTGTTTGTAATTTTTTCAAAGATTCATCAATGGATTTTGCAGCTTTTTCTTCGCCGGAATTTGTTATCCAGACTTTTGTAACTAAGAAAAAGTCTTCTCGTTTTATACCCGATTTTTTAACTGCATTTCCAACACCTTCTTCGTTGTAATAAGCCTGCGCCGTATCAATCATTCTGTAACCTACATCGATTGCATCTGATACGCATCTTTCGCATTCTTTCGGATCTACAAGAAAAACTCCGTATCCCAAAATCGGCATTTCTACAACATTATTTAATTTTATTGTCTGCATTGTATTTCTCCTTATCTTTTACACATATCTATTCCCGCATCATAAGCTTTTTGTAAATCTTTTGGGAATTGTTCTTCTTTATGTTTTAGTTTTTTCCCTTTATCAAAAGTTTCAACAACGTATTTATCATAGTCGTCAAATTGGTATGTATCATAAGCACAAATCCTTACAGGTTTTGAAAATACTGTTTCTATCATAAACTCTGTTCTTTTATACATATCAGGATACATCTGATTTGCAAGTTCTTCAGAAATATTCATGGTATAAATCATTGCAGTTTTAAGTTTTTTAGGTGCTATTGAGGGATAGCCTTGTTTATATTCGAAAAACGGAAACGTAAGACGTTCTATAAAACATCTCATCATGCCTGTAACATCACCGCAGTATATCGGGCTTGCCAATACAAGTCCGTCTGCTTGAGAAATTTTATCTAATACAGGTATTAACTCATCGGGATAGGCACATCTGCCAAAGTTTTTACCATTTTTCAATTTGCAGGCAAAACAACTCCTGCATCCTTTAAAATTAAGATCATAAAGGTTAATAATTTCAACCTCTGCCCCTTTCGATTTTGCACCGTTTGCAAAACTTTCGCACATTTGGGCTGTGTTCCAATTTTTACGAGGTGAACCGTTTATAATATATATTTTTTTATTTGTCATCAATAATTTCTCCCTTGTATCCGTTTGCATCAACAGTCCCGAGTTTATGTATGTCTTCATCAGTTCTGTTTCCGTAGATTGTGATTTTATTTAATTCTGTTTCAATATTCTTGAATTCTTCATCTGTCAATTCAACTTCTGCAGCACCCAGATTTTCAATAACTCTTTCATCTTTTCTCATCCCCGGAATCGGTACAACATGCGGATATTTTTTTAACATCCAGGCAAGAGAAATTTGCGCAGGTGTAATACCTTTTCTCTTAGCAACTTCATTAAGCAAATCCAACAATGGCTGATTCTTTTCAACGTTATCCGGATTAAACCTTGTAATTACCCGTCTTACATCATCGCCTTTGTATTGAGTATCTTTGTTGTATTTACCGCTTAAAAAACCGCTTGCCATAGGAGAAAACGCAACAAATCCGATATTCAATTCCTGACATAACGGTATAACGTCTTTTTCAAACATTCTTTCCATCATTGAATATTCACTTTGGATTGCAGTCAATGGTGTAACAGCATGTGCTTTCTTAATTTGTTCAGGTGTAGATTGGGATTGTCCCCAGGCACGTATTTTCCCTTCTTTAATAAATTCCCCAATCCATTCTGCAACGTCCTCGACATTGCTGTCTAATGGAACTCTATGTTCATAATATATATCAATATAGTCCGTTTGAAGTCTTTTCAAAGAATCATTAAGAGCATTTGTAACCCCTTTTTTGCTTAATTTGCCTTCCGGAATATCTTGCCCCGGTTGAAATACCGGTACAAATTTTGTTGTTAGGATAATCTTATCCCTAAAAGGTTTAACAGCTTTTCCAACAAGTGTTTCGTTTGTAAAAGGTCCGTACGCTTCTGCGGTATCAAAAAGAGTACATCCTAAATCATAAGCTTTGTGTATAAGCCTTATTGATTCTTCTTCCGGCGGGATTGCTCCATACCCATGAGAAAATCCCATGCAGCCCATACCAACTGCAGAAACCTCAATATCTCTAAGTTTTCTGTATTTCATAATATTTACTCCTTAATTTTGTATTATTTAACAGTAAATTGTTCCAGTATTTTTTCTAACTGTACATCACAAAAACGTTCTACCCAGTCTAAAGGTTCAAATTTCCCGTCAGACATGCACCAGCAAGTCATCATTCCGTATAATTCACATATAATCACATGTGTCAAAAGTTCAATCGGTGTATCAGGTTTCAATTCGTTATCCATTACCGCATTTTCAAGTATTGTCTTTAACATCTCTACATCAAAATTCCATTTTTGCCCGTCTTTATTATTTGGAACATGGTTTGGATCTAAAACATCTCTCGTCCATTGACGGCATATATTTATTCCGCAGGATTCTACACATTCCATAAAACGTTTGCAGTAATGTGTTAGTTTTTTGGTGATTTCCATTGATTCCATTAACAATAGTTCATCAACAATTTCACTGAACGGAACTCTGCTAATATCAAGTACAATATCTTCTTTTCTTTTAAAATAAGTATAAAATGTTCCCTTTGCGACTCCGGCTTTTCTTGTTATATCTTCAACATTGATAATATCAAATCCGTTTTCTTTTATAAGTTCAAGAGCCGCTGTTATAAGCTTTCTTTTGGTATTTTGTGCTGCAAGTTGTCTTTTGTTCATGTTAAATCCTTCCTTATAATTTTATATTAACATATAATTGACCCAAGGTCAATGACTTAATTCTTAAAATAGTCAATGAAATTTTAAAAGTAGATTTATTCGTTAAGTGTGCTATTATATATTTGTAAATAGGTGGTAATAATGAAATCCGTAAAAGAACAAGTCACAGAATCAAAAATATTGGACAGATTAAAAAAGTACCCTCAGTGTTTAGAACTGACAAAGTATTTGTTTAATGATTTAGAGCTGCAAGAATTACAGGAGTATGCAAATAACGTTTCAATAAAAAGACTTGGCTATAATGACCATGGACCTGTACATATGCGTCAGGTTGTAGGCAATGCAATAAAAATGTTGAAAATCTTGCAAGAATCCGGAATACAGACATCTTTGGAAAAAGAAGAAATTGGTACATTTGAAGATAGTATGAGTGCAATTATACTTGCAGGACTTATGCACGATTTAGGTATGGCTATCGGCAGACAAGGTCATGAGGAAATGTCTGTAATACTTGCACAACCATTGATTGACAGGACTTTACTTCATTTATTCCCGCACGATTTACATAAACGTGTAATTATTAAATCTGTTGCAACAGAAGCGATTATCGGACATATGTCATCAAGAAGAATTCACTCAACAGAAGCCGGCGTTTTATTAATTGCTGATGGCTGCGATATGACAAAAGGCAGAGCAAGAATACCTTTATCAATTAATAAAACACCGCGTGTCGGAGATATACATAAGTATTCTGCGAATGCAATTAATAGAATCGGTATCTATCACGGAGAAAACAAACCGATAAAAATCGATGTTGAAATGTCGGGAGATGTTGGATTTTTCCAAATAGAAGAAGTTCTTTTAACAAAGATTGATTCAAGTCCGGCTAAACAGTATGTTGAATTATATGCGGGAGTTGCAGGGCAAGATAGAAAAAGATATCTCTAGTCAATTCCATACTTTGCTTTGAATTGTTCTAATCGGTAATTATTTGCTTGATTATCAAATTTATCTTGTGCTTTTTGGATTTCTTCACATACTTTTTCATTCGTTTCTTTTATCTGAGCATCGTTAATATCTCTAAACATTATTGTTTTATAGCCTGCAGTTGCATTAGCAAGTATTCTGGCTTTTGTCTTTTTATCAATTCCATCAGCACTTCTTTGGTCAAGCAAACCGATAAGTTCTTCTTTGCTTAATATATGGTCATAATCACTGTTTCCTGCAATTTTTGAATAGCGTTTGTATTTGGCCGTCAATTCGTCAACAAATTTTTGTGCATTTTCTACAGCCTGTTCTGCTCTTTCATTTGAATCAAAATCTTTACGAGGTATATAACCTATGGTGTTTCTTAAACCTGCTTTTAGAACGCTAATATCTTTTTGATATTTTTGTAATTCCGAAAAATCAATGAATTCAAATAAATCATCTGCTGTAATATTATTACGTCTATATTCTGCAAGTCTTTCCTCAACTGTAGGATCAGGATTAACAACTTCCTTGTAAATTAATTTATCAACCATTTGTTGAATTTCTTGTGTTTGTTTTATTATTTTTTCTTTTGCATCGGGATCATTTGCATAGACAGGTTGAACATGTGCGGATGCAACAGTTAATATTGCTTTTTTAGTACCTTCCGGTAATTGAGCCATACCTGAAAAATCAATAAGATTCATTATTTCCTTCAATTCAACTAATGAGTCATCATCACCACACCCTTGTGCAAGTTTTTCAGGATTACAAGTGATAACTTCTTCGATTGGCTCTGCGTGCCTATTATAGTTATCAAAATTTTTTCTATCAGCTGCATCTAATATAATCAAAGTCGGTAAACCTATTGTTGCAAGTCCCATTAATGAACCTACTAATGCATTTTTTACTTTAGATGATTTTTTAGTATAAAAACCATATTCATCATTATTATCTTCTATATTGTCCTCAGTAATACGTAAAGCAGCCGTATTTTCTGCTGTTTCTACGGGTTGTTCTTTGACAGGAGGAGTTACAAAAGGCAGCTTAAAGAAAATTTTATTTATCATACACACAATCCTTTCACTGTTTTATAAAGTTTGCACGTTGTAATAAATTGATTAATATTTTATTTTTGTTTACATTTTGTTACATTGTCGATATAATTATTTAATGATTAGACTGGAACAAAATAACTCAACATTTGATAGTGTATATTCTGATATGTGCATTCAATTCCCAGAAACAGAGTTGAAATCAATTACGCAATTTAAAAAACTTATAGAAAATCCTCACTATCAAATAATTAATTGTTTTTATAATGAAAAAAATATTGGGTATTTATTTTGTTATATAGATGATTATATTTTGGTAGATTATTTTGCAATTTTTAAACAATTTCAATCAATGGGATTCGGAACTAAAATTCTGAAGTTTTTATTTAAACAGCATTCACATCTTAAAGGTTGTTTATTTGAAGTCGAAAAAATTGATAACAATAACATTCAAACAGTGCAACGGCAAAAATTTTATAAACGTTTAGGATGCGCCGATTCCGGTATTAATTATATTTACCCGGCACCTGATAAACCTTTGCCAATGGATTTATTGTATTATCCTCTACAGTATGAATCGCCCCAAAAAGAAAGTCTAATAAATTTTATTAATAACTATTTCCAAGTAATACACTCTGATATTGAATCAATAGAAAATATTTTAAAAGAAATACACTAAACAAACCTATACAAGTTGTTATATTTTTTGTACATTAATAATAAGACATATTTTAATAAGAGGGTTATATTATGAGCACAAACCAATTACTTAAGCCGGTAACAACGGAATATAAAGAACATTTAATAATTGGCGGTTGTGATATGGTAGAATTAGCGCAAACGTATGGAACCCCTCTTTATGTGCTTGATGAAAAAACAATAAGAAGTGTTTGCAGAGATTATAAAGAGGCTTTTTCAAGCTATAACAATGTAAAAATGATGTATGCTTCAAAAGCGCTCTGTAATTCTGCAGTTGCCAAGATTGTGGATTCAGAAGGTTTCGGTTTTGATACAGTATCAGCCGGCGAAATTTATACTCTTTATAAATCAGGCATAGATATGTCAAAAGTTTTATTTAACGGCAACAATAAAACTCCTGATGAGATTGAATTGGCTATACAATATGGCGTAGGACGTTTTTCTATTGATAATTTTCATGAAGTAGAACTCATTTCAAAGATTTCTAAAAAGCATAATCGTCAAATTGATGCATTATTAAGAATTACACCGGGGATAGAATGCCATACTCATAAATATATCCAAACTGGTCAATTAGATTCAAAATTCGGATTTGATTTATCACAGATTGATTCAATTATAGAACACATATTAAAAGTTGATAAAACTATTAAGATAAGAGGCTTGCATGCGCATATTGGTTCACAGATTTTTGAACCGAAGTGTTATTATGATGAGGTTGAAGTTTTAGTAAAAGAAATTTCAAGAATTGATAATAAATTTAATATAAAGCTTGATGAGATAAATATTGGCGGCGGATTAGGAGTTAAATATACAGATTCGGACAATCCACCAGCAATTTCAGAAATAGCGGATGTTATATTGGATTCATTACACAAAAATATTGAAAAGTATGGTATAGAATTACCTGCATTATACCTTGAACCGGGGCGAAGCATAATATCTACTGCAGGAGTAACTTTGTATACGGTGGGCAGTTCAAAACAAGTTCCGGATATGACAAAGTATACTGCAGTAGACGGCGGTATGGCAGATAACCCGCGTCCTAGTATGTATGAAGCAGAGTATTATGCCGAGGTTGCAAACAAGATTAATGAAACTCCAAAAGAAAAAGTTACTATTGCCGGTAAGTTTTGTGAGTCCGGCGACATATTAATAAAAGATATAGAGCTGCCTGCATTGGAAGCCGGAGATATTCTTTGTGTATATAATACCGGAGCTTATAATTACTCTATGGCAAGTAATTATAACAGAGCAGCAAAACCTGCAATGGTACTTGTAAATAATTCTCAATCTGATATTATAATATATAGAGAAACTTTAGAAGATTTGGTTTCACATGACAATATTCCGGATAGGTTAGTACGATGATAGAAAAGCTTTTATTACCAATACAGCAAATATCGAATTTTCAGTTTTCTCTTGATTGGGTAAATATTTTAGAACTTGGAATAATTGTCGCAATTGTACTCTGGTTTTATAAACGATTTATTCAGCATACATCCGCAGAAAAACTTGTAAGAGGGATTATGTTCCTCGTATTTGCGTGGATTTTATCTGAAATATTAAATATTTTGGATTTAAAAATTCTTGGTATGTTTTTAAAATCGCTTGTAACCCTTATTGCTTTAAGTTTAATCGTTATATTTCAGCCGGAATTGCGCCGTTTCTTGGGTTATTTAGGACAGCCTGGGTATATCAGTAAAACTTTGTTCGGAATGAAGTTTCATCAATCATCACAAGATGAAAATATTGACGTGATAAAAGAGATTGTAGAAGCTGTAAAATATTTAACAAAAACCAAGACAGGAGCTTTAATAGTTTTTCAAAACGAATATAGTCCATCAGCGTATTCTGATGTCGGGACAAAACTCAATGCAGATGTTTCCACCGAATTAATTTTGACAATCTTTCATACAAATACACCTTTGCATGACGGTGCTGTTGTTATTAAGAATAACAAAATTTTATCAGCCGGGGTTTTACTACCATTGACAGAAGATCCAAAGTTAAGCTGGAAATACGGAACAAGACATAGAGCCGCAATAGGTTTGTCGGAAATAAGTGATTGTGCATGTCTTGTAGTATCGGAAGAAACTGGAGATGTTTCTTTGTGTATGGACGGGACGTTAAAAAAATATGAAGATTTGACTACATTTAAAAGCGATTTGGAATCAATATTGGGAGTTGAAAGCGGCGAAAAAGTCCCAAATAAAAACAACATTTTTAGTTTGAATAATATTATGAGAAATAAAGACGATAAAAAATCCGAAGGAGCATAAAGATATTGTTTAAGAAACCGGAAGTAAAACATAAGTCAAAAAAAGAGTTAATTAAGGATATTTTAACTCAATTGTTATGGTTAACTCTCGGGGCTATTATAGTAGCTTTTGCCCTGGAATCATTTATGTTCCCTCACAAAATTTTTGATGGCGGCGTAATTGGTGTTGCGATGATGTTAAGTTATTTAACGCACGCTCAACTTGGTCTTTTAATATTTATCATTAATATGCCGTTTCTCGTCCTGGCGTTTCATAAATTAGGTATAAGATTTGTTCTTCAAACATTTTATGCAGTAAGTGTTTTGTCAGTTGCTACAAATATGTTTCACTGGGAAATAGCAACTCAAGATTCGCTTTTGGCGCCTGTATTCGGCGGGATTATTTTAGGAACAGGTGTTGGTTTGGTATTAAAGAACAACGCCTCATTAGACGGTACCGAAATTATGTCAATCAATCTTTCTCAGAAATTCTCTTTTATGACTGTCGGACAGTTTTTGATGGGATTTAACCTTTTTATCTATATGGTTGCAGGTGTAATGTTTGGTTGGGATAAGGCGATGTACTCTATTCTGACCTATTTTATTGCCTCAAGAACTATTGATGTAGTAATGGAAGGTTTTAACAGCTCAAAAGCCGTAAGAATTGTTTCTCAGAATTACAAAGAAATCGGCAAAGCTATAATGAAAGAATTTGATGTAAGTGTTACATACATCAGAAGCCGCGGCGGATATTCAGGGCTTGATAATGTAATAATATTCTGCGTTATTTCGCGTCTTGAGATGGCAAAACTAAAACAGTTAATAAAAGATATTGATCCAAAAGCATTTCTTGTAATAGAAAATGTACACGAAGTAGAGGGTGTAAGAGTTAAAAAGAAATAATACTGGACAAGAGAGCAGAAGTATTATAAAATTATACAAAAGGAAATATTTAAATGGCAAAAAATAATGACACAATACCAATAGAAGTATGTATACTAACAGCAGACCATGATATAAAAGGTACTGTCCATGTTTCAAAGTATACCAATACAAACAGAGAGTTAACGGATTTATTAAATGACAGAGAAAGAAGATTTTTGGCAGTAACTAATGCTGAAATTTATTCCAGAAATTCTAAGCAGCCGCCGAGAAGATATAATTTCTTGGAAATTCATATGGATTATGTTTTGATGGTTCATCCTACATCTCAAGCTGTATTTAAAGAATCAGGAAAAACACAAGAAGATATTGCAAGATTTAGAGAATTGCGGTTAAAATTAAATCAAACAAAACCGTTTTAGTAAGTTTTTGTATACATAATCGGGATAGATGATATAGGTATTTTTATGAAAAGAGCAATATTAATTATAACAGTACTATTTATAGCCGTTATATCGACTGCATGTATAAATAATTTTGCTGTACAGGAATTAAATAATAAAGCACAAATGTATTTGAATAACGGCGATTATGAAGCTGCGATTGATAGATTGCAGGCAAGTCTTGATTTGGATAGTACAATATATGAAACGAACTATAACCTTGGTGTAGCTTATATAAAAGCAAATAAGTATAAAGAAGCTATTGATGTTTTGAAAAAAGCTGCCGAAATTAATCCGGAACGTTCTGATTCATATTATTCTCTTGCCGTTGCTCAGGAATCTTATGCGCATCAGTTATTAAATATGAATATTCAGTCATCAAACGAAAATAATAATCTGTCGGAAGATGATATGGATGAAACAGAAACAGATATGAAAACAGCGGATGATACCGTTCTTTCAATGAGTCCTGAACGAAGAAAAATTACAGCCAGAGAATTATATGCAAGTGCAATGTCATCATATAAAACATATTTAGAAAAAGCTCCTGATGCAAAAGATAAAGAACAAGTAGACAGTGAAATAAAATCTTTGGAAGAAGAAATTCGTCAATTAGGACAGTGTGAATAATATGGCAGCGTTTGTATCTCCCGGAGATATTGCTTTTTCATTATTCGGGTTTGAAATATATTATTACGGTATATTTATGGCAGTTGCTGTTTGTTTGAGTATTATTATTTCAAACTATATTGCAGCAAAAGTGTATAAACTAAATAATATCGTACTTGATATTTCGCCTTCCGTAATTTTGCTTGGCGTATCCGGAGCTCGAATATATTACTGTTTATTGGATTATCATTATTATTTTCATCATCCTCTGTCAATTTTAGATTTCAGAGGCGGCGGGTTATCAATTCATGGTGCGATAATCGGCGGAGCACTGGCATTATGGTATGAAGCAAAACATCGGAATATATCATTTGCTGATTTATGCGATATTTTTTCTGTTTCACTGCCTTTAGCACAAGGGATTGCAAGATGGGGAAATTTCTTTAATTCAGAGGCATTTGGTTATCCGACGAATTTACCCTGGAAACTGTTTATACCACCGGAACATCGCCCTGATAAATATATTAACTACGATTATTTCCATCCGACTTTTCTTTATGAGTCCATTTTAGATTTCATTATTTTTTTCGTAATGCTTAAATTAATTTTTAACAAGCAAAAAACACTTAAGCCGGGGAATATGACTGCTATATACTTAATAATGTATTCTATTGCAAGAATAATTGTTGAATATTTTAGAATTGATTGTACTTGCTTTATCGGGAAAATTCCTTTGCCGATTTTAATATCTTGTTTAATTATTATAGGGGGATTAGTTTACTTGTTTAAGAACAGAGATGATGTCATCTCTTGAAATAGTTTTTTGAGTAGATTCTGCAAGATTCTTTATTGATATTTGGTTATTTTTTATTTCGTCTTCCCCAAGGATAAGAGCATAATCTGCAAGTTTTGAAGCTTTTTCCATTTGTTTAGTGAATTTCTTGTTTGTCATATCAAAATCACAGCTTATACCGTTGTTTCTTAAGTCAGAAACAAGTTTTATTGCAGATGATGTTTCATTTGAAACAATATAAGCGGTAAGTTTCTTTTGTGGGAACTGCTGCATAAGAGAATAAAGTCTTTCCATTCCCATAGCAAAACCTACAGCCGGAGTATCTTGTCCGCCTAGATTTCTTACAAGTGAATCATACCTGCCGCCGCCGCAAACTGCATTTTGTGAACCTAGGTTGTTTGATTTGATTTCAAAAACGGTACGGTTATAATAATCTAAACCTCTTACTAGAAGTTTGTTTACAGAATATTTTATACCTAAATCGTTTAAGTAAGTTTTTAATAGAGTAAAATGTTCAGAACATTCACTGCAAATAAAATCTGATTGTATAACTTCTTGAATTTCAGGCTTTGCATAGATTTCTTTGCAAGATTCTACTTTACAATCCAATAATCTCAACGGATTCTTTTCAAATCTTTTTTGGCAGTCTTCGCATAAATCGTTGAGATATGGTCTTATTACATTTTTTAATTTTGTTTTGAATTCTTCTCTGCATTCCGGACAGCCGAGAGAGTTAATTTCGACATCCAAGTCGTTTAGTCCAAGTGCATTAAGATATCTGATAGCAAGAGCAATAGCCTCTGCATCAGCTGCAGGATCTTTAATCCCGAACATTTCCATCCCAACTTGATGAAACTGTCTTTGGCGGCCTGCTTGAGGTCGTTCATATCTAAACATAGGACCTTTGTACCAGAGTTTTATCGGAGCACTTAGTCTGTGCATTCCGTTTTCAATAAATGCTCTTACGACTCCGGCTGTATTTTCAGGACGGAGAGTCAGCGAGCGTTCACTTTTTTCAAAGGTGTACATTTCTTTGTTTACAATATCAGTTGTATCGCCGACGCCTCTTGCAAATAGTTCGGTTGCCTCAAATATCGGAGTTCTTATTTCTTTGTAGCCGGCATTAGAAAAAACTTCTAACGCTTTTTCTTCCATAAAATGCCACAAATCAATTTCTGCGGGTAATATATCTTTTGTACCTTTTTGTACTCTAATAATTTCAGCCATATCTTGATTATATTAAGATGAGAAATGAATGTCAATTATTGTCCTAGTTCAATACATATTAGACTAAGCAACATTTTCTATGAGTGTATAGTAATATTCCATCGGAGTCAAATA
>CALUXY010000040.1 GCA_944324855.1 Candidatus Gastranaerophilales bacterium
AAGGGGTAAACGATGGCTCCCTATCCCTTAAAAGGAAGGACTCCGTTTGCGAGCAGAAAAACGATTAATAATCGTTTTTCGTGTAGTAAAAATTAAAGTTTTAAAATAGAACTTTAAGCAAATGGAGGAGCTCTACCTGCTGAGCAGCTCAGCAGAAGTCAATGTACAAAAAATTTGCGCTTGGCGCGATTCGAACGCGCGACCTATCCCTTAAAAGGGGAGTGCTCTACCTGCTGAGCTACAAGCGCAAAATTAAAGTTTCTATTTAGTTATCATAAAAACAGCAATTTCTTGCCATCTGCTAGTGCTAGCAAAATCAAGTTTATCAAGAACATGTTTCTACGTCAACTATTTTGTTAAATATCGTTTATAGTTGTATTTTTTGCTTCCGGCATGTTACGCTGTCTAGGTTGATAATACTTAATTTTAGGTTCTAATAACACATCAGATTCAGGCGGTTCTAAATACTCATCCTTTGTTACATTCAAAACTTTAGGTTCCTGTTTTTTGTGTTTTTTTACAGCCGGTTTAACAGGACTTGCCGGTTTTTGAATATCTTTAATTTCTATAACATCTTTTGTATTTTCTTTAACGTCTTTTACATCTTCTTTTGCCGGCTGTTTATTGTTAACATCTTGAATATACTTATTTTGTTCTTCTTCCATTTGACGTCGAAGCATTTCTTGTTGTTTTCTCTGCATGCGTTCTGCTTTTGCTGCTGCACGACGAGCTTTCCATTCCTGTTTCCAGCGTCTGAATTTATCTTCTAACGGTTCTACACCTTTATTACGCTGATTTGTTACATGGTCATCGTATTTATACTTAGTTTCTTTTGTTATTTCTTTTGCTCCGTGTTTATACCATCTGAATTTTTTTGTAAACACGTTATCAAAGTCTTTTGGTCCGTATGTAATTTCATTTGCACGGGTTAATGTCGCACTAGGAACAACACTTGCTTGTACGTAGTGTGCAATTTGAGGTCCTAACATTCTTGAATAATCTCTGATTTTCTCAAGTTGTTCTGTTTGCGGAGATAAAGAATTTGCAACCATTCTGTTTTCGCAAGAACTGATTGTTTTATAGAAAGTATCTTCCCATAGGTTAACCATTCGGTCCGTATCTATTAATACCGCATAAATAGATAACTTAATTGCAGGATCAATAACTGTTGCTCCAGGTATATTTAGAAAATCCCAAAATGTTCTTCTTATAAAATAATTTTGTGCATCGGCAGAAGAGGTTATTAATAAAACTTTGTTTGTATTAAACATTGTTGCCAATTTTTGAACATTAAGGTAATTAATGTTATACCCATTTTTGAATCTTAATAAAGATTCTCTTGTTGCAAGATATAATCTCTGGTTGCGCTGCAGCTTATCTCTGACTTCAGAAACCGTTGGTGATTCTACCGTTCCTGATAAGTTTAGTCTGTTTATAACCTGATTCGCAAAGAATTCTGAAGAGTCTTCGTATATAAATGCATCTAAACACGGTTTACTTGACAAATTATCCGGAATTACAAGAACTCTGTAATCGGCTGCATAAACCGCATTAGTTACAAATAATGCTAATATTAAAATCCCCTTCGCAATCCTTCTCATACAAACGATTATAACACACATTTTTTATCAAAACCAATTGTAACAAATGTTTCAATTTTTTCATTTTCTGAAATTTATAAGTCTAAATGAACTTTATATTCATGAGAAATTGTAACCAACGTTAGAGGAGAGCTAAGTTGTCAGTAATATCCGCAATACGACAAAGATTTTCAATAGGACAGCAGCACTCATCTGCATTTTCTTCACAGCAAAATGCTGCATCTAAAATATCTGCCTCTCGAGGTTCGGGCGGGGATATGGATGAGGTCAGCTATGCAGGTCTTAATGACAAGGATGCCGGTTATGACCTTCAAATGATGCAGGATAGTCTTGATTACGAAGCGTACAGCCTTATGGCGGAATCAGACAGAAACAGTGATAACGATAACAGATAAAAAGAACCATCCTTTATATAAAGAATGGTTCTTTTTTTATGCGTAATTTTGATTATGCGCTAGGAATGTCTTTAACGCTTAATGCGATTCTGTGTTCTTTCGGTGTAAATCTCTTGATTAGAACTTCAATTTCATCACCTACTTTGAACATATTGAACGGATTAACGTTTTCATTGCTCATTTCTGATACAGGTAACAATGCTTCTACACCAGGGAAGATGTTAATAAATGCACCGAAAGTAGTGATTTTGTTAACGGTTCCTTTAACAACTTGTCCTTCTTCAAATTGACCTTCAATTTGCTGCCAAGGATTTTCACCCATTCTCTTCAAGCTTAAAGAAATTCTCTTTAATTCTGTATCAATCTTGATAATTTTTACTTCGATTTCATCGCCTAGAGTGATTACATCTGAAGGATGTTTAATTCTTTGCCAAGAAATTTCAGAAATAGGTAATAAACCGTCGATACCGTTGATATCAACAAATGCGCCAAAGTCAGTTATTCTAACAACAGTACCTTTAACGATAGAGTCTTCTTCCAAAGATGCTAAAACGTTATCAACAACTTGATCTCTTTGTTCTGCAACAGCTTGACGTTGAGATAAGATAAGTTTATTTTTCTTAGGGTCTGCTTCCAGTACCTTAACTTCGATTTTTTGGTCGATTAAACCGTCAAATGGAGTTCCTGTTCTTAATTGAGAAGATGGAATGAAACCTTTAAGGTCTGCAACGTCAACCAATACACCGCCTTTTACTGTTGAAACAACTTTTGCAAGGATTGTGTCGCCTTGGATTTTTGCATCATTTAATTGTGCCCAGGCTTGTGCAAATGCGATTCTCTTTAATGATAATAACATTGCATCTTCATCGTTTTCTTCTTTTAATACGTAGAATTCTTTTATATCACCCACTTCTAATGAAGGTTCATCAGATGATAATTCTTTGTTTGATAAGAATGCTTCCATTTTAGCGCCTTTAACGCTTACCAAATAACCTTCTGATTCTTTTTTAATAACTGTACCTTCTACGATATCTGCTACCGCATAAGATTTTGAGAATGATTCCTCCAATAGAGTTTCAAACTCGTCTAATGGTCTTTCTAATGTTGCTGTCATATTATATTCCTCCTTTTATTTCGTTTACAACTTTTTCTATAACTGACTGAGGAGTTGATGCTCCTGCTGTTATGCCAATATCTCGGGCATTCTCTATCAGTTCTTTATAATTCATTAATTCGCTGTCCTTTTCAATATGAATAGTCTTGCAGGAGTCTTTTAAAATCTCTGCAAGGTGGGTTGTATTAGCACTTTTTTTAGAGCCTACAACTATCATCAAATCACTTTCCTGAGCTAGCTCTTTTGCCTCTTTCTGGCGCATTGAGGTACTGGAGCAAATAGTATTTGCGATATGCAGTTCCTTTGATATCGGAATTAAATAATCAACGATTGATTTTAAATTATCTACTCTTTGTGTTGTCTGTACTACAACTCCAACCTTTTTATGCTTCTTAATACTTTCCCGATATTCTTCAAGTTTTTCAGGGGTACTTGCAACTACAACATTATCGCTCCATAATTCAGCGTTTGCTTTGATTGCAACGACCTCAGGATGTTCGGATTTGCCGACTATCACTAAAAAATACCCCTCTTTTGCAAGTTCTATTGCTTGCTGCTGAACTTTTTTTACGTCCAAACAGGTCAAATCAACTATTTCAAATCCCGCATTTTTAATACTGTCAAATACTTCCGGCGATGCTCCGTGGCTCCTTATTACACATATTCCGTCACCTTTTTCCGGAAGTTCTTCTATTGTTTTGATACCCATTTCATCAAGCTCTTGAATAACCTGAGTATTATGGATAAGTTCCCCTAAAATATAAATATTTTTATCAGGATTATCTGCTTTTAATTTCTTGACAGTTTCAACTGCTCGTTTTACCCCGTAACAGAATCCCGCAAATTTGGCTAATTTTATGTTTCGACTATTCAATAAATTGAATCTACTTTCTATAAAGACTAGAAGGAATTTCCTTCAGTAATTAAATTAAATCGTAAACATAAATTCAAATCAAGTGAGCGTTAGAGATATATTAATTAATCTCATTATAAATATTTTTTAATTCGTTTATCCAAAACCCTAATACAGGATAACCAAATAAAGAAATGATATTTAGGCTGATAAATTTTTTAAGATTTTCCATATTAGTTTTTGTCCTTCTTAAATATAAATTTCCAAAGTAAGTAAATAGAATAAAAATTTCCTAGTGTAATAATTATTTTCAAAAAACAAAAAAAGTCACAAATATGTTCATCTATAAACATTAGTATTTTTTCAGGTAATACAATATATGGAGTAAAAAAGCCAATAGCTGAGGCAATTACAATAACAAAAGGTAATAATCCGAAGAAAATCCCGAGTTTAAAAATAAAATCCATAATATTATTATCATTTTTGATATTAGATTTATATTTGAATATTTTTTTTATAAGCCACTCGATAATAAAACAAATAATAATCCCCGCAATCGGATAAGCTGCTATCATTATTGTAAATATAAAAGTTAGATATATTGTAGAAAATAGATATTGCTCGTACATTGTTTTGAATATAATCGGCTCTCCGATACACATACAATATCCGATAAATGAAAACAGATATGCCGATATATAGTTTTTAATTTATTCATAATAATATTCTAATACAAATTCAAAGATTATTTTTAATATTGTTACGAATATTTTATTTGTTTTCTCTATGTTGTAAATATAAGATCATTTGATATCAACTTTTTCTGTTAAGAAATCTTCACATACTGGCAAAAAATAGGGCTTATCTGTTTTAATACAAGTATGATGTTAGGTGTGTTCAGTTATAATAATATGCATTCTTCAAATCTTAATTTTAAGCGTAAGCTTAAAGAAGAAGAAAAACCGAAAATGGAAGCTGATATGAACAAGGCTTTCGATTACCTCGGGGTTAAAAATCGTGCATTAATTATTCACGGTTCTGTTTATCCGGATTCAAAAGCAGGTGTAAAAAATTATTATACAAAAGAGCCTATTATTAGAAACCATTATGTCGGCTCTCCGTATAATCAAAGAGAGTTCAATAAAATGGCCAAAATGCACGGGTTCAACTGTATGCAACTAGGTCCGAACGGTGAATTATGTAAAGGTGATAATTCTCCTTATCGTGCATCTATTTATGCTAAAAATCCAATATTTATAAACTATGGGGAACTTACAACTGATAAATATGCCAACATTTTATCCAAAAAAGATATTGATGAAATTAACATAAAACCTGAAAAATCAGGTAAAAATTATGAAATGTCCGATTTCGATGAAGCAAAAGAAGTTAACAGAATTTTAATGGATAAAGCTTATGATAATTTTCAAACAAAATTAGAAAGCGGGGATATCAACGCTAAAAAACTTAATAATGAATTCAATCAATTTAAAAAAGATAACGATGATTGGTTAGAAAAATATGCTGTATTTCATGTTTTATCAGATATTCATGAAACGGATAATTTCCATAAATGGGATAACCCGATAGATAGACATCTTGATACTTTGAAAAAACGCGGAAATGAAGAAGCACAGGATAGATACAATACAATTTTAGATCGTTCAGAAAAAGAAGTTAATGAGTATATGTTTACTCAATTTATTGTAGATAAACAAGAAAAAGCGGATAAAGCTGAACGTGATAGAGATGGTATAAAGTATATTGGAGACCTTCTGGTTGGTTTTTCTTATGCTGATGAATGGGCTCATGAGGATGCATTTGCTCCGGGATGGAAAATAGGTGCAGAATTTGGCGGGCCTTGTAATTCTCCTCAACTGTGGAATAATCCTCTACCTGATCCTAAAAAACTTTTTAACGAAGACGGGACATTGGGGAAATCCGGTAAACTTCTTTATAACAAAGTTAAGCGTGCAACAGAAAATGTTGAAAATATAAGAGTTGATAACGTAATGGGATTAGTTGACCCTTATGTTTATAAAGCAGATACCGTTCATATGGTTGTCGGCGTACATGAAGGCAGAACTTATAATATTGCAGACCGAAGCCAGTTATGGGGAGGTAATCTTTCAAATATAAAAGAAGCTGATCCTGACGGCAATTATCGAAAAGTTTTGCATAATATAGTTATTCCGGCACTTCAAGAAAACGGAATCAATCCTAAAGAAGCTGTGTGGGAAAACCTTGGAGAACAATCAGGAACTTTCAAACATGTATTTGAAAACGAAGAACAACTCCCGGGTATTATTGTTACAACAGGGGCAAGAACTCAAGACCTTTGTTTTGACTGGGCGCCTGTTAGAGAAGAAAACGGAGAAATAAGAAAAGATAATAACGGAAATGAGGTTTGGGAAAAAACGGCTCCTAAACCTGATTGGAGTTTAATCGGTTCGCATGATAATCCGCCTACTGCAGAATATTTGAATCAAAGCTGGATTAATGATCCGAATAATTCCGGCAGTACAGGTTGGATGCCGGAATATCTCGGCGGATATCTCTGTCCTGATCCTGAAAAAGCAAATGAAAAAGACAGATTTACCGATAATATCAGAAGAAATCCGAGAACAAGATTAAAAGCGAAATATGCAGAACTAATGCGCGGAACTCAAAATATTCAGTTTACATTCTCTGATTTATTTGCGGTTGATAAGACTTATAACCCTAGAGATAATAGTCCGGATACCTGGAAACCTCGTTTGACTGAAGATTACGAAGATAGATATCATCAAGATTTAATATCGGAAGAAAAACCGGTTATGAACATGCCGGAACTTGTTTCTCTTGCTGTACGTGCGAAAGCAGGTATGGAAGTTGCAAAAAATATTAAGTCAAAAGAAAAGGCATATTCAGAAGCTAATCCTATTGTTGATAGTATGAAACATTGGGCAGAAGTTCTCAAAGAACCTGAGGGGTAGTGGTAAATGGATGTTTTTTACAAGTGCCCAGGTGATTAAGTGGCTAAGTGATTAGGCAGATGAAGAGTGAGTAAAAATTAGAAATGCGGCTAAGTAGTCATGCAGTTAAGCCGCTAAGTAAAATCAACACACCTTGTCAATTTGAATTATTTTGTAACGAAATGTTAAAATGAATTTGTAAAGCCTAAAATCCAGTTATAATGCCCTATATGATATGATATGATATGATGTGAGGGATACTGGCAATTAAATATAATTACCTGTTTTAATATAAGTATAATGGAATTAATACAGGAAGGTTCGGTATAACTATGACAGGTGTAAATGTGGTAAACGGTTTTAATTCCGGAGTTTCCAGAATAAATGTAAATAATAATGTTTCAAAACCGGTGAATAATACTCCTTCTCAAAAATTTGCGGAACCTGATAACAAAAAGATGAGTACCGGCATGAAGGTCGGGCTTGGAGCTGCAGCAGTTGCAGTTTCCGTAATCGCCGGACTTGCGATAAAAAATAAAGCCGCAGCTAAGAAAGCATTAAAAGAACTTAATGCAAAACATTGTAACATTGAAAAATGCGGTAAAATCGGAATGGAAGATGTATTAAAAAGAATTGATGACGTTGCGGATAAGTTTTCTTCTGATGAGTTATGTTCAGTTAAATTGATCTCTCCGAAGAAGATAAAAGAAGTCTTTAAATTGAATAATGATTTGCCTAAAAATTCCTTTGGAATAATGTATAACTTCAAAAATGGTAAACCTCGTATATTATACTTAGTTCATGATGGTATGGATAAATCTCTTGCAGAGGCTGTAAAGCCTGCTTGGGAGCAAAATAAAATCTATGTTATTCCTGTTGATTAAAGAGCCAATAGGTTGGGCTTTAGTCCGACAACGATTAAGAATAAAATATGAAATAAGTTTGTTTAAATTAATAAAATCCAAACCTCACCCTCAATCCCTCTCCTATCAGGAGAGGGAAGTAAATGAAGCTGTAGACATTATCTACGGCTAAATCCGATAAATTTGAAAAATTTCCTTTAACCCGTGAGCCGTAATAATAGAAAGAATAATCGTTTATATAAGGTGCAAGGATTTCTTCAACTGCTTGTTGTTCTTCCGAGGTCATACCTTTAATTGTTTTCATTTATTGATTGCTTCAAACAATTGATAAAACTTTTAACATCTTCTAAAAATGTTTGCAAAACAGTAAGAACAAATTGGGCTTTGTTAAGATTGCATTCTTGTGATGTATTGTTTCTTGCATCATTGTATTCCACCCATTTTGTCCAATCTTGAATTAGTCCATAACCTTGTGTGTATCTGAAAATATTTTTTATGGTAAGCTCTTGCTCGGTTTTATTAAAGAATAATTTCAGATATTTTTTCATAATTTTCCAGGATAATTCATAAGTGTATTCAAATCTTTGGATACAAGAATCCGCATACATATTTTTTATTGGCTGCTCGACATCCGTATTATAATAGTTAATTGATTCTTCGAGTGTTGTTACTGCATTTTTAATATTGGTTAAATCAAGTTTATTATCCATAAGAAAATATTAGCATACAAAGTCTAATCCGTCATGCTAAAAAGCTGTCATCAAGGTCTGTATATTGTTTTAAAAGCATATAGCCTTTGATATTTGTACTCCAAATATCCCAATATGACAGCGTTGTTAGACAGCTTTTTAGTTTGAATACTTTAATAATTGTGGGTCTTAGAGTTCCGCTCCCGTCCTCGCCGGTAGAAATGGTATAACACGAAGGTTAGAGTTTCTGTCCAGCTGATAGGTAACATCTGTGACTGGCACGCTTCCTCAAATCCAATTCAAACAAATAGCCGACGGACGTTTTGAGTCCTTAATCTTGCGGATTTACTACTGTTGATTAAATTTAAAAATTAAGCCAAGTCTACTCTGTAAATGTATATAATCATTATTTACTATGTATCAATTTTTTGCAATCCTTTGCAGTCTAAAATGACATAATTTGTTACAAAGCAGACTTAGTTAATTTTATATATAGTTTAAAAGTGACATAGAGTTAAATCTGGTAAATACCTGCATGCTTGCCTGATATGCGTATTGGCTGGAATACCATTCCGCAATGGTTTCTGTCAGGTCAACTTCCTGTGTTTCCGAAAGAAAACTTTTTAAATTCAATTTTGTTGAATCAAGAGAATGTGCGGACATTTCAAGTTTGTTTGAAATTGAGCCGAGTTTTGAATTTACTCCCGACATTTTATTTATTGATTCTGTGAAATCATCAAGTTTTTTTGATATATCAGAGTAATTTTGTCCGTTGTTGTCTATGATATTGGTTAATGTGTTTTTAAATTCAATCAAATCTCCCATAATTCCGCTAGAGGTGCCATTTATATCCGCTTCTCCAAACGCTTCTGTTCCTGTTACATTTACTGTTTGGAATATCCCTTCTGATATTTCAAGCTGCCGCTCCCATTCTCCGTCCTGATTGGTTCCGTTATATTTAATGCCTATGATTTCATTGTTATTGTCATATTGTATTTCATACGGCGGAATTTTAGTATTTGTACCGCCAAAAATATAATTATCGTTATAGTTTGTATTTGCAGATTGTACGATGGATTCGATTAAGATATCAACTTCTTCTAATATTGAATTGAGTCTGTCACTTGAGAATGTCTCATTTGATGCCGAAGTTGCAAGATCTTTTACCCGCTGGGCTTTTTCTATAATTAAATCAATGGTGTCGGTTGTTTGGTTCAGTTCATTTGTTAATGCTGAAATGTTATCGTTCCAGATTTCTATTTTATTTAATTCTCTATTTGTGTTGATAATATCTAATGATTTATAAGGATCATCGAGTATTGAATTAATTTTATTTCCTGATGATATTTGTTCTGTTAATTCAGCATATTTGTTGTAGCTTTGCTGCATATTTTGAATCAAAGCGGAATTTATGGATGATGTTGTTATTCGGTTTACCATAATTTTATTCTCCAAGATGTACCAGTGTATCCAGAACGTTATTGCATACACTAAAAACTCGGGCTGATGCTGTAAAGGCATTTTGAAATTTGATTAAATCAGTTAATTCTTCATTAAGATTTACGCCTGTCTGCTCATTAATTTTATTATCTAACGTTTGAACAACGGAATCCTGCATGGCGCTTTCGTTAGTCTTTGATTCATAAGCTGCCGTGATTTTCCCCAGAATTTCATCATAAGTTTTTTCGATAGAATCAGATTGGTTTCTGGTATTTAGCATTTCTGTAATGTTGTTAGAGTTTCCAACAGCATTTATATCCGGATTATTATTCGGAAAATATGCCGCTGCAAGTTTTTCGGCTCCGTTTTCTTCCTGAAATACCTGATTTATACTTATGTTTTCTGCAGTAATATTTGATGAACTGTCATTTGTAGTGAAAATTTTGTAATCTTCAATATTTTCATTTGATAATAGGGTATTCCCGTTATTTGTTTCTAGATAGTATGCGCCTTCTCTGGTTTGAATTTCATTAAATGTATCGGCTATTTCTTGTGCAAGATTATCCAGGTCTGCTCTTATTGATTCGTATGAATTTTCTGAATCTAAAATTCCGCCGATTAAACCTGTATCAAATTTTTCATTAATATTTTGATATAAAATTTCTCCGTCTTTTTCTAAAGTTATTACTGCATTACTTTCATTTGTGTTTTTTATACCGTTATTTTGACAATATTCATCATATTTTAAACCTGTTTGTACTCCGAAATACCCTTCTACACCTTCTCTGCTTACTACTTTGATTCCTCCTAACGAAAGTTTTACGCTTCCGTCTGATTGGATTTCTGTTTTAAAATCTCCATATTGAGATATTTCTTTGAGTATTAAATCTCTTTTATCTAATAAAGTATTGTTTTCTAAACTACCGGTTTGAGAATTAGCAAGCATTTTATTTACGCTTGCTAACTCATCAAGTGATCGGTTAAGAGAGTCGGCTGTTGTTTTTATTTTTGAGTGATTTAAAGAGTATTGATTTGTACCGTCGCCGACATTACTTTCTTCTGTATCGTTCATTTTTTTTGCAATTTTGTTCATTGATTTGGCAAGAGCTGATGCTGCTTCTATAAAAGCTCTTCTTGCATTCAAATCATTTGGAGATTTACTAAAATTGTTGATTGCTTCATAAAAAGCTTGAAGAGCAGTATCTAACCCCTGCCCTTCAAGGTCATCAAATACGTTTGCAATATTTGTCATTGTGTTTTTTTGTTCATTTAAATAGGATTGTTCTGATATTTGGTCGTTGTAATAAGAGTTTAAAAAATTGGTTGAATACCTTTCTATACTTATAATTTCTACGCCTGCATTCGTATTTATTTGTGAATTTACGTTATTACCGACAGGAAGACCAACAGTTACCGCTGCAAGGTTAACCTTTTGTTTGTGATATCCTTCAGTATTCATGTTTGCAATATTGTTTGAAACAATATTTATTGCAGATTGATTTACATTTAGTGCTGTTCCTGATATGTGTAATGTAGAAAACAGATTACTCATAATAATACTCCTTGTTATACCTCTTTTACAATAGTGCTTATGCCTATGTGTGAGCCGGATTCCTTTCCGTATTTGGAATAATTTGTTTTTTTAGGGGTAAATGCTCCTATTATTACCTGAATGCTTTTATCTGTAATTGTAATTCCGAATTCCAATAGTTCGGTATTTGCTTTATACAGTTCAAGTACTTCTCTTGAAAGATTATTAAGTTTACGTTTGTATTCTTCTAATTTGTAAGTGTATTCCGGAGCTTCTTGTTGTGAATAATTAATAAGAGTTGTAATATTAAGGTTGCTGCCGTTTGTGATTTTTATTCTTGCTTCATTGGTTTCTTTTATCCTTTCTGTGAGTTCAAGAATTTTTGCATCAATTTCAGGAAATTTTGTTACTTCATTCAGGATGATACATAGCTTTTTTGCAGCCAAAAGTTCACGCATGTTTGCATATAATATTATTTCTTTATCCATTATTTCCATTAATGAATGAAAGTCCATTTTGCCGCCTCCCTGGCTGACTTATATTGATTATGTGACATCCTCAAGTCCGTATGAGAACTGTGCTTGTTGTTAACCGGTAAAATTTTTTATAATATAAATCCGTTATTACGTAAAAATTTATCCGATTGGTAAATGTATATACATATTATTGATTATGTATCATATTTTTGCAACCCTAAATTTTATAAAATGAAATAATTCGTTACAAAAAGCGGATGTATGTCTTTATACATCCGCTTTTTATTTTTTTAGAAAAATATTTATTAGCCGATTACAGGAGCAACAAAAGTTCTTGTTCCTAAATCTTTGTCTAACATAAGTAATGCTTTTGCATCATCTTTTATTAATTTTAATGTTGCAAGAACGCCGCCAACATTTGATTCTTCTTCAACTTGTTCTTTCAAGTACCAGTCTAAGAATGATAATGCAGCTCTGTCTTTTACTTCTTCTGCAACATCCATCAATGCGTTAATTTTTGAAGTAACAAGTTCTTCGTGTCTTAAAACGTGTTCAAAAACATCAAGAGGTGAACTCCAGTTTGTTTGAGGTTTATCGATTGCCATTAATTCAACTTTACCGCCTCTTTCGTGTACATAGTCATACATCCCCATAGCGTGTGCGTGTTCTTCCTGTACTTGAACATCCATCCATGTTACAAAACCTTTAAGATTCATTTGTTCAAAATATGCCTTCATTGAAAGGTACAAATATTCTGAATAAAGTTCAGCGTTGATTTGTTCGTTAAAAGCTCTTTCTAATTTTTCATTAATCATAATGACCTTCTTTCTAATAATCTAGTTTTTCCATTAGTTCATCTGATATATCACAGTTCATATAAACATTTTGAACATCATCATGTTCTTCTAGTCTGCTTAGTAATCTTAATATATTAGTAGCTGTTTTTTCATCCGTCACTTCAATAGTATTTTGAGGTATTCTTACAAATTCTGCTGTTTCAGATTTGAATCCTTCTTTTTCAAGCCCTTCTGTAACAGATTGAAGATTCGGAACGGATGTGATTACTTTATAAACATCTTCTTCATCAAGAATATCTTCAGCATCAAGATTGATTGCGGCTTCAAACAGTGCATCATAATCAACGGATTTAGGGAATGTAATACATCCTTTTCTATCGAACATCCAGCCTACGCATCCGGTTTCACCAAGGTTACCGTTGAATTTTGTGAAGAAACTTCTTACATCACCTGCGGTTCTGTTTTTGTTATCTGTCATTGCCTCTACAACAACAGCAACACCGCCTGCAGCGTAACCTTCGTATACGATTTCTTCGTAGTTATCAGTATTATTTTTTCCGGCTCCTTTATCAATTGCACGTTTGATATTATCATTTGGCAGTCCTGCAGCTTTTGCTTTTTCAATCGCAGTTCTTAAACGGAAATTCCCCGCAGGGTCAGGGCCGCCAAGTTTTGCTGCAACGATTAATTCTCTGGAAAATTTTTGGAATTCTGCAGCTCTTGCAGAATCTGTTTTTGCTTTTTTATGTTTAATGGTTGACCATTTTGAATGTCCGCTCATAAATTATCTCCGTATACTGTCTATAGTTATATGATAACAAAAAAAGAGATAGATTAAAGTATGAAATAAAATATAAACTTTTGTAACATTAAATTTGTATAGTATAAAGTTTTTTCTAAAATTGCCGTAAATACATGCGTATCGCAAGATAAAATGGAGTATTAATTATGGCAGTTGGCGGCATTGGTGGAAATCAACCGATAGAAAATAAACCTCAAGTTCAGCAACAAGACGGAATTCGCAGAAATGACGTTGCAGAAAACCAAAGAAGTATCTTTGATAAAGCTGATGCAGATAAAAACGGGGTTCTTGATAAAACCGAACAAAAAACGTTTAGACAAATGTTGTCAGGACTTTTCGGAATCGGTAAAGCTGATAAAGCGCAGCAAGCAAAGCCGACAGGTAAGCCTGAGGATGTACAGGGTGCAACTAATCAAACTGTTAATGGTACAACAACAGATAATTTTGCACCGGATGGCTCATATAGAACAGAAGTAAAAGATTTAGGCAACGGTAATAAAGAAATTACAACCGCCGGAGAAAGGCTTAGTATTACTCCGGATGCAATTAATGTTACAGGTAAAAATGGTGAATCTATCGGCGGAACTAAAATGTTAGCGAATGGAATGCAAATTTTAACTCAGCCTGATGGGAAACAGGGTGTATATGATCCGGCAAAAGGACAATTCTTACCGGATAATGAAGCACAAAAAATCCTTGCACAAATGAGTTAAATTCAAGAATTGATTATAATTAAAAGAGAGTTTTCTAATAAGAAGAGTTGAGCTTTTTAAAGTTTTTATTAAATCTGCCGTAAACTCTAATATATGAGAGGTAAATAATGGCAAGAATTATCGAAAGCTTAACTGGCGGAAGAAGAATAATAAGATTATCAACAGCTGATATAATATCTATCGTTCAGGAATACCAGCAGATTGTTAAAAGCAATCGAGGGTATGAGGATATATATTCTCTCCTGAGCGATAGTGTTATATTTGTACCTGAGGAATAATATTATTTTACAATTGTTGCATTAACCTGTTTTTTGAAACTTATTATATTTTCTAGAGCATTACTTAGTTTTGCTGCGGTATCCACGTTATACAATCTGCCGCTTGTGACATTTGCTGTACAAGCAAGCTGATCTAAATCATCCCGATTTTTTATTCTGATTGCAATAACATCTATCTTGATATCTCTGCGGTGTTTAATTAATTCCATTGCATAATCACAGGGACTTTCATCGCAGTTTTCGCCGCCGTCAGTTATTAAAACAATATGTTTAGGATTTTTGTCCTTATTAAAATCTTTCTCAATAGTTTCTTTTAAGGAATATGTTATAGGTGTCATTCCTCTCGGGCGGTATTCGGAAAGTTTCATTGGTATAATATCACGATTGTATTTGCTGACAGGTTCTGCCATTACAGAAGCTTTGCAGGCATCATAATTTGTGAATCCCCATCTATGACCGTATACTCTTACTCCAACAGGTGTTTCGTCCGGGATTTGCGATACCAGATTTTCAAAACAGCGTTTCAAAATATTATATTTGGTTTCTCCTGAAATTCTTTCGTTCATACTATTAGAATAATCCAGTATAAATACTGTCGGGATATTATCCGAGGATATTTTTTTGTGATAGTCATATACTTTATATCCTTCGCTTGCCATACAGGTGAGTGATAAAAATATAAAACAAATTAAAAGGAATCTCATACCAGATTTTAGGCTTATTAATAAAATAAAAAATTCCCTATTTGACGAATATCCGAGGTTGCAATATCATTATCATGCCGGCCGATATTTTTAAGGATAAATTATGAAAGAAGATACTGAAAAAAGATTTAAAGAAGCAGAACAATTGTTAAGACCTGAATTTGAATATATTGAAGGAATCAGAGATTACAATCAGGAAAAAGTTCTAAAAGCTTTTATTGATAACAAAGTTGCACCTGAACATTTTTATACCGTATCAGGATACGGACATGATGATTTAGGTAAAGAAATTCTTGATAATGTTTTTGCTCAGGTATTTAAAACAGAAAAAGCTATTGTTCGAAACCATTTTGTTTCCGGAACACATTCAATTGCTTGTGCGCTTTTTGGGAATCTTAGATACGGTGATAAGCTTGTATCTGTTACCGGAACTCCTTATGATACAATGCTTGAAGTTATCGGAAAAGTTGAAGGACGTGAAGAAATAAGACCGGAATCTCTTATGGGGCACGGAGTTTTGTATGATGAAGTTTCTCTTAAAGAAGATGGTACAGTAGATTTTGACGGGATAAGAGAAAAAATTGATGAAACTGTTACTATGGTTGAAATTCAGCGTTCAAGAGGGTATTCTTTAAGACCATCTGTAGATATAGAAACTATCGGCAAAATTTGTGAGATTGTAAAATCAAAGAATCCAAATTGTATCTGTTTTGTTGATAACTGCTACGGTGAATTTGTAGAAAAGCAAGAACCATTAGAAGTTGGTGCGGATTTAATAGCCGGCTCTCTTATCAAAAATCCGGGCGGCGGAATTGTTGAAACCGGAGGATATATTGCAGGAAAAGAAAAATATGTTGAACAGGCAGCGATGCGATTAACCGCTCCCGGAATCGGTTCGGAAGGCGGAGCAATGCTCAATCAATTAAGACTTATATTTCAAGGTTTGTTTATGGCACCATCCGTTGTTGCTGATGCGGTTAAAGGTGCTGTTCTTGCGGCAAAAGTGTTTGAAGATATAGGATATATCTCAACTCCGAAATATAACGAACATAGAACAGACTTGATTCAAACAATAGAGTTTGGAAAATCTGAACCTTTAGAAGCATTTTGCAGAACAATCCAGCAGTTATCTCCGGTAAATTCACATGTAACACCGATTCCTGACGATGTTCCGGGGTATGAAGACAAATTAATTATGGCAGGGGGAACATTTATTGAGGGCTCTACTATTGAACTTTCTGCAGACGGACCGATGAGGGCACCGTATGCTGTATATATGCAGGGCGGATTAAACTATTCTCATGTTAAATATGTATTAAAAGAGATTTATAACAAGGTTAGAGGATAATTATGACAGTATTAAAAATAAAAAGATTAGCACACAATAAAGTGTTACCGGAATACAAAACGGATGGAGCTGCCGGCATGGATTTATCGGCGGCAATAGAAAATCCTATAACTTTGAAACCGCTTGAAAGAACACTTGTCCCGACAGGGTTGAAAATAGAACTTGAGCATGGATATGAAGCCCAGGTAAGACCCCGTTCAGGCTTATCAATTAAACATGGTATAACGCTTATCAACTGTGTCGGGACAATTGATGAAGATTATAGAGGTGAACTCTGTGTTCCTGTTGTAAATATTTCAAACGAAACGTATACAATTCAACCCGGAGAAAGAATTGCTCAAATGGTTATTGCACATGTTGAACAAGCAAAAATAGAAGTAGTAGAAGAACTCTCTGATACGGAACGCGGAACAGGCGGGTTTGGGTCAACCGGTAAGTAATTTAGCCTAATATTTAATAGAGCGGGTTTCTGTATGGAAGTATTAAAGAAGTATCTTCTAGCGGCTAAACTTATTTTTTTACAAAGTTAATTTCATATCCAAGAATACTGGCAATTTCTACCATTTCACTGTAAGTTATAGTATTTCTAGCTATTTTATGTGATAAAGAACTTGGCGAATAAGGTTTGCC
>CALUXY010000041.1 GCA_944324855.1 Candidatus Gastranaerophilales bacterium
ATTTCTAACATTATTTGGAAAATGCTTTTTAATGATTGATTGTTACATTTTCGTAATAATCAAGAGAAATATCTATTTATTATATTATTTTTTTATAAAGATTATTTGCAAACTTAAAATTTTTAAAATTTTTTCAAGTAATCTAATAGTAGGGATATAATTTCCAGATTCTAATTTTGATATTGTACTGCTAGAAACTCCTGATAATTTTGCTAAATCTTTCTGGGTCATATTTCGTGCTAAACGATAGCGTTTTATTTACAATCCTAAATTTTTACTCATAAAAGTTCTCCTGCATACGTTTTGTATATCAGTTAAAAGATAGCAAGTTTGTCTGCAAAAATATACGTTCTGGTAATACGTATATTAAATGTACAAATAAAATTTCATATCACTATTTTCAACTTGTAAGTACAATTACAACCAAATACATTTCCCCTTGATACATTTACCCCCCCACGATTGACGTAAATATGTTATCAATGCTAATATTAATGTATGGTTAATTTAGGATTAGAAAAAATAGCTGATGAATATTTTAATGAGCGGAATTTGTTTGAAGCAGAAAAGCTTTATCTGCGAATCCTTGCAAATGATAAAACAAACAGAAATGCTTTGTATAAATTAGCTTATATTAATGTTGGGAAGTTAGATTACTCAACTGCTGAAATGCTCTTGGATGCGGCATTAAAAATAGGTGCCGATATAAAAACTCTTATGCTTGCTGCGTATGTTAAAGAAAAACTTTTCAAATTATACGATGCAATTGTGATGTATGAAAAGGCTTTGGAATTTGAGCCGTCAGAGGGATTGTATGTTATAATTGGGAATTTGTATATTCAACTGGAATTGTATGATAATGCGATTCATATTGCGGAAGAATATGTCAAAAAATTCCCTACAATTATGGCGTACAGAAGATTGTTTTTGATTTATTTAAATTTGTCAAAACAACAAAAATTGTCAGAATTATGCGAAGAAATTAAACAAAAATTCCCGAATAAAGGCTTAGCTTTTAATCTTTTGGGTATGTATAAGGAGTTTGTCGATAAAGATTATGATGAAGCGGTTAAGCTTTATGAAAAAGCTCTTAAATTAGGAGTTCCGACGGCATCGTTTGATTTGGCTTTATGTTATAAACGAATGAAAAAATACGATGAGGCGGAAAAAAGCTGTAAGAAAATTTTGGAAACTTATCCGAGAAAAAATGATGTTTTGAATCTTTTAAAAGATATTTATTTGACGGAAAGAAAAATGCGTAAAGGGTACAAATATTATCTTGAAAGAGATTTAAATAAAGATATTATGGCACTTAAAAATAAATGGGACGGAAAAGCAGCCGGCAAAACTATTCTTGTAATTGCTGATTCTGTTTATTCGGATGTTTTAAGAAATCTAAGATATTTAAAATCTTTACAGAATAAATTTAAAAATGTTATTCTGGCATGTTCTCCTGCTTTCGAGTCATTATTATTATTTAATAAAATAAAAACGATAGCAGCATCTGATATCAATAGTGTAGAATATGATAAATATGTTTTGATATCAGAACTTCCGTATTATCTGAATTTAACATTTGAACAGATACCAAAATTTAGTCTAAAATCAGATAAAGTTGATTTGGGTGACGGATTTAAAATCGGGTTATTATGGAAACCTCAGGGCGACAGCTTGAAAGCGGTTAATGAACAAACAATTGATACAAAGTATTTCAAAGATTTGTTTGAAATACCCGGGGTTCAATTCTATTCTTTTCAAAAGAATGATATCTTTAATACTCTTGAAACCTATCCTCAAATAAAAGATTTATCTCAAGAATTAAATACACTGGAAGATTATGCAAAATATGTTAACAGTATGGATTTAATAATTTCAATTGATTCTGAAGTTTTGCATCTTGCAGGTTGTTTGAATATACCTGCAATTGCAATTTTGCCATTTGATGCTGAATGGTATTGGTTTGATAATCAAAACAAAACTGAATGGTACCCGTCAATTGAATTATTCAGACAGAAAATTGGAGAAGATTGGGTTTCTGTTGCCGGAAAGATAGCAGAAAAAGTAAGGATAATGGCGAATAAATAATGTTGGATATAAAAAAGTTAAACAGAGCTATTTTATTTGTAAAAAATAAGGATTTTGATTCTGCCGAAAAAATTTATTATGAACTTTTAAGGGATAATCCTAATAATGATACTGTTTTATCTTTCTGGGGATTATTCAACATGAAAAAAGGTTTGTTTAATAAGGCTGAAAAAATACTTGAATCCGCATACAAGATTAAAAAAGCCCCGTCAACAATCGCCGGTCTTGCATATACAAAATACAAAATAAAAAAATATGATGATGCTATTATTTTGTATGAAGAACTGTTCAGATACGATAAAGAGAGCGAAGTTATTTATCAAAAAATAATAGAATGTTTCCGCCGTCTGCATATGTATGAGTTTGCAAATGCGTATTGCCAAAAATATCTGGCATCGCATCCTGACAGCCGGCATGCACTTTCTTTGATAACGCAGAGTTATATGGACTTAAAAGACTTCAAAAAGGCTGAAGAATATTGCGCAAGAACATTGGAATTGTATCCTGACAATCCTTCAAGCTGGATTAATGCGGGATTTTTACAGGAATTATTTTATAACAATGAGGATGTTGCTCAGGAATGTTATAAAAAAGCGATTGAAAATAAAGACAATCAAGGATATTATCATTTAGCTATCAGCCTGCAAAAATCAGGAAAGTATAAAGAGGCAGAGACAAATTATAAGAAAGCATTGGAATATTATCCGGATGATGCGGATGCAAAAGCTTCTCTCGGGGCTTTATACTGGACAATGCGTGAGTTTAAAAAAGGTTATGAATATTTCACAGAAGGAATCAGAGAAAAACTCCCGGATTCATTAAAAAAACTAAACCAACCAACCGACGGCAAAAATTTGCTTGTATATTGTGATCAGGGATTGGGTGATAATATCTTATATTCAAGGTATTTGACTTTTCTTAGAGAAAAGTATCCTGAAATGGTTGTATATTCAAGAAAAGAATTGACAGAACTATTTAAAAGGAGTTTCCCGGATATAAAATTTGTTGATGAAGGTTTAGAAAATTTATCTTATGACAGTTCTATGTTTTTATCTTACGTTCCGTATTTTTTGAACATGGATTTTAACAACATTCCTTCCTCTGAGGGGTATTTACGTGCCGAGGATACAAAAGTTGAAGAATATCGCCAAAAATATTTCCAAACAGATAAATTAAAAGTCGGATTGTGTTGGAAATCAGGCGATATGGCCATACGTGCCGCAATTCACAGAACAATAAATATTGATTATTTTAAACCGTTATTAGAGATGAAAAACATAGAATTCTACTCTTTCCAAAAGGATGATATATTTGATTCATATAAAAAATATCCGCAGATAATTAACCTTGCAGAAACATTTAAAAGTTTTGACGATACTGCTGCTGCAATGAAGAATTTGGATTTGATGATTGGTGTAGATACATCAAATATCCATCTTGCAGGCGCTCTCGGTGTAAACGCAATATTGCTGCTGCCGTATTGTTCAGACTGGCGCTGGTTTGATAATACCCGGAGAACTGAATGGTATGATTCAGTTGAAATTATAAAACAAGAAGACAGGCATGATTGGTATATTGAAGTAGATAAATTGTTAAAATATATTAATCAATATTCAAAATAAATCAATTTTTTCTTAAAAATTTCCTTTAAATAAATATAGGTTAGGTTATATTTAATTAAAGGTGTTTATTATGGGATTTGAAAATTTTTCTTCTTACGGTACATTTTCACCAATGGCTTATGCTGCATATCAACAGTATTTGCAAGGGCAGCAACAGCAGCAACAGTTTAAAACAGGAAATTCTCAGCTGGACGGAAATGGTTTTTCATTAGTTACTCCTGAAGCACAGCAAGCCCAAACTCAGCAAACCGCGGGTAATTTTAACGGAGGTTTTAGCAACTTAGGCTTTGGAGGAAATTTGTTCCCGCAGTATAATAATGATATTTTTGCCTCTCAATTGTTGCAGGCAAAACCTTGGGAAAATTTTGCCGCTCAGGGGCAGGCAGTGCCGCAGGGGAATACTCCCGAAACCCCTCAGGATAAAAATCTGAAAGGGGTTACATTTACTATTTAGGGTATTAGATATTATATGTGAATTGAAACAATGATTTAATATGGCTTAAATTAAGTCGATGCCTGTAATTTGTGTTTTATTTTATGAATATTATCATCTACTCCACAAATTTTAGATATATGATATAATATAAATCATATAGGGGTACTGATAATGTTAAATAGAAAATGTAAAATTACATATATAGCTCACGGAGCAACAATATATACAGAAGATTTTAGGCTTTGTAATCAAGAAAATTATCCGCCTTTAGAGGATAAAGGACAAGAAGAAATCCGTAAAATTTGTGAATATATCAAGCACCGCGGAGTAAAAAACGATAAAATTTATTCGAGTCCGGCTACTCGTTGCATACAGTCTGCACAAATGATTGCAAAAGTATTTAAGCAGGACTTTGAAATCCTACCTGAATTAAATTCTCGAAATTGGGGAGATTGGAACGGGTTAACTTTCGATAATATTGTTAAAAAGTATTCAATCGATTATGGTGAAAATGTTCCTAGTATTATTGCTTTAACTCCGGATAATGGTGAACCTATTGTTGATTTTAATAAACGTGTGGATGTTGTTGTACAAAAACTGGTTGAAGAAAATCAAGGTAATCGTGTAATTGTTGTTACTGGTCAAAATGTTATCCAATCAGTTGTTGCAAATACTCTTGGTATTTCTCCTGAAAAACAATCTCGAATCTTGATTAAAACGGGCAGTGCAACCCAAATCAGTTATTTTGATGATTGGTCAAGTTTGATTTATTCAGGCTATGTACCATTATAGTTGAGATATAATTAATTTATGACTAAAATACTTAATTCAGAAAATGTTAAAACAATTGCATATTTAGGAACAAGCGGTTCTTTTACGGAAATGGCAAAAGATTATTTTTGTTCCAAATATGCTTTGAATGCTTATCAGATGCCTTTTCGTACAATTGAGGAGGTTATTCAGTATATAGAATCAGATGATGATGCAGTTGGTATTATTCCTTTTGAGAATGCAAAAGAGGGGGTTATAAGAGAATCAACAGATAATCTTATTAAATCGTCGGGTAAAGAGATTTACATTTTATCAGAAACGATATTACCTTCAAATAATTGTCTTCTGTCTAAAAATAGTGAAATTTATAATATTTCAGGTTTGATTGCTCCATCACCTGCGATTGCGAAATGCAGTGAGTATATAAAAAATGAACTTCCGATGCATTTGAATATAATAAATACCTCAAATATAGAAGAAGCTGCAAGGTTATTGAATTCTTATAATTTAACTTATGCAATAATAGGAACAGAGAAAACTGCTGAAATATATAATTTGAATATTTTAAACCCGAATATCAATAATGATAAGAATAATCAGACGAAATTTATTATGGTTGGAAGATTCAAGACACTTCCGTCCGAAAACAGTACATCTTCAATTGCGATATGTATAGAAGATACTCCTGGGAAATTGTTCAGTATCGTACAAGAATTAGCAAATAGAAACATAAATATTTCTTATATCCATGCAACACCATCTAAAATGGATATAAATGAATATATTTTATTCTTGGACATAAAGGGGCATATTGACGAACCAAATGTTAAAGATGCATTGGAATCAATAAAAAATCATACGACATATTTTAGATTTATGGGTTCATACGAAAGGATTTAGTGAAGGATTATCTTATAGAAGAAGTGTTTTACTCTTAGACTGTAGAATAGTGCCGTGATAAAAAGGAGAAATAGAATGAAAGCCGGAAGAAAATTTATTGTAGTTTTATTTTTTATGACTTTTCAGTTCTTATTTATTCAAATGCTGCCGGGATATTGTGAAGATAGTATAGATGTTGAAAAATGTCAAAAACTCGTAGAAAAATATTCTTCAATCATTGATAAAAATCCGAATAATTATTCATCATATTTAAAACGTGCAGATGTTGAGTATAAACTCGGAATGTATAAAGAAGCCGTACAAGATTATACAGTTGTACTTGAAAAGTATCCGGAAGTTAGTGAGACTTATTTTTTACGCGGAAATTCACGTTTCGCTTTAAAAGATTATAAGGGGGCAATTGCTGATTTTTCAAAGACAATAGAATTAGAACCGGATTCGGTTACGGCATATTGTAATAGAGGTACCGCGAAATTAATAACAAGTGATAATCACGGTGCGATAACTGATTTTGATAAGGCAATTAGTTTGGATGAAGATATTTATGATTCATATTGTAATCGTGGAATTGCGAAACTTAATATAAAAGATTATAAAAGCGCGATAGATGATTTCAATAAAGCAATTGAGTTAGAGCCTTCTATAACAGATGCATATTGTGAAAGGGCACATGCAAAAGCTTATATGGGAGAATATAAATCTGCAATAGAAGATTTTAATAAAGTTATTGATATGAATCCTAAACTTGTAAGTGCGTATTATGACAGAGGTCATGTAAAAATCCAGCAGAATGATTTTAACGGTGCATTAAAAGATTTTGATAAAGCGATTGAATTGGATAGAAAGTTTGCTCCTGCATATTTTAATCGTGCGATGATTCATTATTCCCAGAAAAACTATGACAAGGCCGTAAAAGATTATTCTGCATATATTGCATTAAATGGAAATGATGCAGAGGCATATAATAATCGTGCATTATCAAGAATGCACATGGGCGGACAGACAAAGGATGCGGTTTATGACTGCTTAAAGGCTTTGAAGTTGAATCCGGAATACTATCCCAAATATCAGGAGTTGCCTTGGTTAAAATATTATCTACCTGAAAATAAATAAGGTGCAGTAATGAAAAAACTTTTATACATTATTTTATTATTTATTTTATCTTTGTATGCTTTGCCGTCATTTTGTTATGAGCATTCAGATTTTGAATTAATAAAACAACTTAGGAAGTGTAATAAAAAAATAGACAGAAATCCAGAAGATGTCAGATTATATATACAGCGCGGATATTTGAATTTCATGGTTGGAAACTATGAAGATGCTCTTTCCGATTATGAAAGTGCTAAACAGTTAGAACCGGAAAATTCTGATATTTATTATAGTATTGGAAAAATGGAATATATTTTAAAGAATTATGATTTGTCGTTGGAAAACTATACGAAAGCAATTCACTTAAAGCCAAAGGATGCCAAGTCTTATGTCGGACGCGGGCTTGTAAAAGAAGTTTGCGGGAATTTACAAGGCGCAATTGAAGATTATGACAAAGCAATAAAAGTTAATAAAAAATATTCACAAGCTTATGTTAATAGAGGGGTTACAAAGGATAAACAGCAGAAATATGAAGAAGCATTAGCCGATTATTCAAAAGCGATAAAAATTGATAAATATGCTTCGGATGCTTATTATAATAGAGGTTTGACTCTTTGTAAGTTAAAACGCTATGATGAAGCTATTTCGGATTATTCTGCAGCGATTGATTTAGATGGATTTTATGAATTGGCTTATTTTCATAGGGGGATGACATACTTTTTATTAAAACAATATGAAAAATCCAGATTAGATTTTATAAAAGCACTGGATATTAATCCTAAGAATAATGATGCTAGAGAAAAACTAATAGAATTGCAGGATTACGTAGTAGAGTAGTGTATGTTATAATCATAGCAAAGGTGATGTTATGAAGGTTAGTCCGATATTAGCAGGAATACAATTTAGAGCAGCTCAAGCGAGAAAACGTATATTGCAAAGACATACTTGGGTTCCGTTAACCGGTTATGCATCATTAGGCTGCGGAGTTGCATCTTGTGTTTTGGCTCACAGGCGTCATATACTTGCACATAAAGTTACGGCAATGATAGCGTTGGCAGCTGCTGCGGCGCATATTCTTTTATTAAAAACAATGCATGGTATAGGAAGACATCGTCCATTAGCAAATAAATAGATTTTTTGGTTTTAATAATTAATATAAATAAAGTAGTGATAGGTAAAATATTGTATGAATAATAATTCAAATTATAAAAAACTTTTTCCTGAAACGTATGCTAAACGTGAAAAATTGATGTCTTCAATGGCATATATTAACTCAAAATACAAAAAATATATTCCGGGCAGCAGTATATTGGAGGACGAGGTTTCCGAGCCGGAATCAAATGTTGAAGATGAAGTATAATTTTCTCTTGACCTAAAAATATGTTTAATATAGAATTAAGTTGCTGATAATTCAATACAGTACCGGCAAATTTTTTGTTTTATTTGCTTGTATTTTACTTACGGGATGTGGCGCAGCTTGGTAGCGCACCTCGCTTGGGACGAGGGGGTCGCACGTTCAAATCGTGTCATCCCGACCATTTATAAAAAAGGCTTTAGTTATCTAAAGCCTTTTTTATTATCTTAATATTTGTTAAAAAAACATTATTATAGGGCAAATATTCGTACTATAGTGTTTTAATATAGATATGGAAGGTAAAATAGGTAATGTATTTGAAACACAGTTTCGTTATACTGTTAGAAACAACAGTTATACTTCTTCGCCTTCAACTCAAACAAATTCTCAAGAGAGCAGTACAGTAAAGCCTTTCATAACGAATGAAGTTAAAGAAAAGTCTGTTAATCACATTTTGAGAAATTCCGGTATAGCTGCCGGGATAGGTGTTGTTCTGCTTGCACCTGTTGTTATCCTGGCGTCAAAAGGTAAATTCCCTAAATTGTCGAATTATTTAACTAAAAGGTTGAATAATATTTCTGCCAAGATTCAGGAACTTAAAGCAAAACCTCAGATGACTAAAGCGGAAATGGTTTATCTTGATTCTTTGCAAAAATCTAAAAAAAATCTGAATGCAGCAAAAGGTTTATTGTTGAATACCGGACCATTAAAAGATGTTCTGTTTGAAAAAATATTGCGTAAAGTAGGTTTAGGTAAAGTATGTAATAAAGTTACAGGATTTTTTGAACGCATGGCGGTTAAGATGACCTCTATTGCTTATAAAAAATCAAATAGCGCTTTTGTTTTGATGAAGGATAGTTTTGCACAAGCTAATAAGAACTTGTTGGCAACTTCCGATAAATCAAAAGTTGTTACAATAAATGGTGCTTCCAAAACAGTTGCTGAATGGTTGGGAACAGCAAATAAGAAATTATCTGAAATAGATAATGCTTATGATTCATTTAGACCGCAAGCAGTTTCTAAACGTTATAAATGGCTTAGTAAACAGTTTAACGGTTTAGGCGATATTGTATTTGATAAAACTTACGGAAACTTAAAAAAATTCCTAACAACTCCAAAAAGCTGGACATCATTTATAACGGAAGATTTGGCATCTCCTGTTAAAATAAGATTTGCACGTAATATTTCGAATAAAAAACGAATAATAACAAATACACGTACAGACGCGGCAAAAGAGTTAGAGAAAGTTGTATCTAATATTGAATCAAGTCTTGATATGACTCATAAAGGTTCAGTTGATTTACTAAAACAATTAAAGAAAGTTATTGGAGAATTTACATCTGTTAATAACCCGGCATCAAAAGAATCTGTTATTGAGTCGCTTAATAAGATTATTTTGGATTCAAAAAATGTTCTGACTGATTCTGACGCAAAATACAGCTCAATTACATCTAAAAAAATCAGTAAATCTCTAGGCAACATCCGCTATATTATAAGTACGGATAAAAAAGGTAAGGTTGAGGAATTATTAGATATTTATAAACACCTGCTTTCTAAGGAAGATTATGCCGCATTAAAGAAATCTGTTGAAAAATCTCGAGTAGCAATAAACAATGCTGTTGATACAGAATCCGATAAATTTGTAGATAAAATGCGTGATTTAAAATCCGGTTCTGCCTTATCAGATGTCGGGATAGGGCTTTTGTTCCCGTTAGGTTCAACCGCTGTTGCAATGTCAATGGCTGATACTAAAGAAAAGAAACGTTCAGTTGGTTTAAATTTGGGTATTCCTCTTTTGGTAGGTTTGGCAACGAGTATGGTAGGTACAGTTGCGATGCTGGCAGCAGGTCCTTCAATGGCTTTAGGTTTGATTACAAGTACTATTACAAACCAAATCTGTTCACGTGTTGATGATAGATTGAAGAAAAAAGATGCTGAAAAGAATCTGGCACAAATTCAACAAAATCAGACTGCATCAACTAAAGTTTAGCAACTAAATCAGAAATATCATTAATGGTATCTTTGTCCATCAGGCTATAGAAGTTACTTGCTTGATTTCCCCAGAAGTTTTTAACTGCTTGAACTGGGTTTGCGGCATTTCCTGATTCCAGGTTAAGTCTGCCGTCCAGAAGAGAATCAACTACAGGGGAGAATGCTTCTTTGGCATCATCCACAAGTGAGCCTAAATCAAATTTATTATCGTCTTTGATGTTAGAATCCGTGTTAATACTATCAACTGCATCTGATGGGTCTAAATTATCTATAAATGAGTTGTAATCGAAACCTTCAATATTAAGTCCGGCAGGTACTCCAAGCTGTCCGATTAGATTATTTTGTTTAGAATCATCATCTTGAAGTTTATCAAGTTCTCCGTCAAGAATATTTGAGAATCGGTCGTCATTCAGGTCAAAAGCTTCAATGCCGTTGGTTTTTTGTGCGCCATCGACTTGAAATAACGAATTTATACTTGATAATACCGGTTCACTCATAATAATAACCTCATCCTAAATTATTATGAGTCATGTTCTTTTATTTATCATCATTCAATTGATGGATTGTTGTTTGACAAGTGACTGGGTGATTAAGTGATTAAGAAAATTAGTATCATCCTCTCCTTGATGAGGCGGATTTCTGTACGGAGGGTACATATAAAATATTAATTTTATCATTTCATTTGCTTCTCCGGATAGTGAGAATCGTGAATGTTCTAAGCCTTTGGCTCAAAAATGAGCCTATTCGAGCGTGGAAGAAATCCAAGACAAGGGCAGGGTGAGGTGTAGTTATTTTAGTGATTAAGAAATTCCGATGCGTTCGACAATGCGGTCCTTCACATTCGTTCAGGACGACGAAAACCAGGGGTAAATGAAACAGTAATGTGCAATTTATTGCACCTTTACTTTACTTATTTACCCTTCCACCTTATCCATGAAGCTCTTTATTTATCAACATTATACTAATATAGTCATCGCCGTATTTTTTTACTTTATCAATAAGTCGTCTTATAGAATCTTTTAATTCTGTTTGTTTTTTTATACTTTTATCTAAAAATATTAAAGTTGCTCTATCTTCGTATGCGTCTATGTTTTTATATATTTCAATAATTGATTTTAAACTCTCGTATTCATTAATGTACATTTTCTCCAGTGTATCAAGATGTCCGTTAAAATCTTTTTCCGGAGCTTTAATTTGTTTTAATTCGACTTGTCCGCCTCTTTCGAGTATGTAATCAAAAATTTTTAAACCTGACTCAATTTTTTCTTGTGCTTTTCCTTTTGTCCAGTGTGCAAATCCGCAGCAGCCTTCTTTATAGAAATAACCGGACATTGATAAATAAAGGTATCCGGAATAAAACTCTTTATTGATTTGTTCGTTCAAATAACTGTTGATAGTTTCGTTAAACATAATTCTCCTCTTTTATTTCTTTTCATATAATCCGTGTATATTGCAGTATGAGATAGCTTCACGCATATTGTGGACATCCGCAAGACTCATTTCGGGAACTTCATTCGGGTAAAAGAATTTTATATGCAGTTCGTTTTTATCTTCAGTTTGTCCTTGAAGAAACATGATATAGTGCTCTTTTTCCATTGGGTGATTTGTAATTCTGATAACAGTACCTTCGTTGTAATTATCAATTTCAGGGGTATGTTTTTCTCTTGTAATGTCGTCTGTATCTTTTGGTGTAAGATGTTCCATTTTTTCTCCGCAGCAAACCAAATCGCCCATGCCGGATACGAGGACTTCAACAATATTCCCGCAAATATTACATTTGTATAATTCTAATTTTTTAGTCATAATTACCGCCTTTCATATCGAATTATAAAAATCTCAAACAGAAAATATCATTGCCGTACAAGGCTATTTATGCTATTCTGTGGGTATGGCAGATATAAGTACACAATATGAAGAAATGGAAGCTAACTATAAAGAAATCTTTATAGAAGCTGCCGAGATGATACGTAGCGCGATAGACAAATTTAAACCGGACGTAAGCTGCAAATCCTGCCGTATCAAGTGTAATATCCAAAACCCTGATATTTTTTCCGATTTTCCGGGCGGATGTCCTTATTATAACTGGCAAATGCAGGCTTTGACGTATCTTACAACAACTTATGCTGAAAAACTAAAGAAGGCGAAAGAAAAGATTAACGAGGGGAAGGCAAAATGCTCCTGCAATATGTGCGGTGCATGCTGCAAGCTCGCAGTGAGTGAGTTTTCGTATACACAATTGAAACAAAAAGCAATGAGAGGGGACAAGTTTGCAACTATGTTTACGAGTTGTTTTGTCCCGTATGAATCTGAAGAAGAAGCCGAAAAGGCTGTTCCTGAGTACTTCGCATTATCTAATGAACTTCTTGATCCGAATGAAAGGGTATATTTTTACTATTGTCCGAAACTTACTCCGGATAACAAATGTTCAGATTATGAGAACAGACCTTTACTTTGCAGGGATTTTCCAATGAGTCCGCTGAAACTTCTGCCTTCAACCTGCGGATATCTGCCATGGCGAACCGGCGCTAATAAACTTGCGATGTCTATTAAAGCAAGAGAGGATATAATTGCGTTTTATAAAAAGAAACTGGGATAAGAATTTATGAGCGATATAAAATTTGGTACAGACGGCTGGAGAGCTGTTGTCGGAAAAGATTTCAACGAAGAAAATGTTATAAAAGTTACAAATGCTATCGGGAAATACGTATTTGATGAATATGGAATTGATAAAAAAATAATTATCGGATACGACCCGAGAAATATGGCTGACGTATTTTCTGAAAAATGTGCGAAAATTCTTGCAGGTAAAGGCTTTTCTGTTTATTATTCCGAACGTATTATTCCGACTCCTGTTCTTGCGTTTTGTGCGAAATACAGAAATGCATGTGCCGTTATGTTTACAGCATCTCACAATCCGCCTGAGTACTTAGGAATTAAATTTATTCCAGATTATGCAGGGCCTGCAACGCAGGAGATTACAGATAAATTAGTTGAAAATTTGGACAAAGATTTTGAAACTAGCGCTCCTTCAAAAGAGGTTATTAAGGAAAACTTTGAAGAAGAATATTATAAACATATAGAATCTATTATTGATTTTGATTCAATTAAAGAGTTGGATACGCATATTATTTTTGATGGTTTATATGCTGCAAGTATAGGTTATTTTGATAAACTGCTTGATAGACATGGAATTAAGTATTCAACACTTCACATGGAGCATGATACGAATTTTGGCGGCGGGATGCCTGAACCTAAACCTAAGTACTTAAAAGAACTAATCGAAAAAGTAAAATCGGATGGTAATGCTGTCGGGTTTGCAAATGATGGTGACTCCGACAGGTTTGGAGTAATAAACGAAAAAGGTGAATATGTTACACCAAACGAAATTATTTCTATATTACTTCTTCACCTCGTTGGTGAAAAAGATATGGAAGGCTCACTTGTTAAAACGGTTGGTGCAAGCCTTTTACTGGATAGAGTTGCAGAATTATTAAATGTTCCTGTTATCGAAACTGCTGTCGGATTTAAACATGTAGGGCAGGCTATGCGTGATAATGACTGTATCATAGGCGGTGAAGAGTCCGGAGGATTAAGTATTAAAGGTCATATTCCGGAAAAAGACGGAATTTTAGCGAACCTTCTGGTTTTAGAAGCTATGGCTTATTCCGGAAAATCTTTAGTTGATTTACAAAAAGAAATTAAATCGCTTGCCGGATGCTCTTTTGTAAATGACAGGATTGATTTAAAACTTGATAACAGGGATAAAATTAAATCCGTTCTTGATATCGTATCCAACCTGAATGAGGTTGCCGGCATGAAGGTAAAAGAAAAAAATACTCTTGATGGTGTCAAAATCTATGTCGGAGATTCATGCTGGATCCTTGCAAGACCTTCCGGTACAGAACCTCTGTTAAGGATTTATTTTGAAGCTGATACTCAAGAAAATCTTAAAAAACTTCAAGATGATATAATGTCAAAAGTTGGTGTATAATAAGTTTATTAAATTACAGTTAGCATAAGGAATATAAATAATGATAGAAATGAAAGTTATGGGTATAGCCCTTGATACAAGAACTGGATCACCGATTGTAGTACTTCATGATTTGGATAACAGAAAAGCATTGCCTATCTGGATTGGTTCTGCAGAAGCAAGTGCAATTATAAGAAAAATTGAAAAACTCTCTGTTGCACGTCCAATGACTCATGATTTGATTATTTCTATTATTGATAAAACAGGGTATAAACTTGATAGAATTGAAATTAACGATGTTGAAAAAGAAACATATTACGCAACTTTGTTCCTTACCAAAGGTGATGAAACGCTAGAAATTGATTCGCGTCCGTCCGATGCTATTGCTGTTGCAATGCGTGCTGAAGCACCAATTTTTGTAACAGCGAATGTGCTTATGAACGGTTCTGTATCAACGGATTCTGCAAGAGATGAAGAAGAAGCAGAAGAGTTTAAAGAGTTTATACAGAGCGTAAAACCATCCGATTTCGAAAAACTAATTGATAAACACCGGGAATCCGACCAGTAGACGGCAAAGTTGCGGACGAATTTAGGTATTAACTAAAATTTCACCCTTGTGTATAGAATTAATTTTTTCTTTAAACTTTGCTAAATTGTTAGTGATTATTTTTTCAGAAAGTATTTCATGAATAAAAGCAATCGTAACGGCATTCGCTCTATCTTTTGCTTTTAGTTTGAAGAAAATGTTTTCCAGTGTCTTTTTTACGGTGCTTCTTGAAACTGATAATATTTTGGCTATTTGTAAGTTTTTGTATCCCAATGCAACCAGTGATAAATATTCTATTTCTCTTTTAGTTAAGATAGTCTTTATTTGAGAGCTATCTTTAGTGTTTAATGATATGTGGGCTGTGCGATTCATACTATAATCATATAAATTATGCAGTGAATTTTGTATTAGGCATTTGCCTAATTCTAAAATGAGGAGTGTCAGGGAAAAATATACTTGTGTTTAAATTCTGCGGTATGATATTCAGATTTTTCAGTTTTTGTTATCTATAAATTGATTTGTAACGAAATATTAAAATGAATTTGTAAAGTAAGTAGGGTGGGCAAAGCGGCTGCGTGCCCATCATTTAGTTAAATACAATATGATAGTAGTAGGGTGCAATTTATTGCACCACTTGTTCTATTTTTAATCAAATTATTTTAATTCATTTACCCCCCTAACCAACTACCTTATTCCGCCCTGAATTTTTTGCCTTATATAACATATTATCTGCTTTTTTTAGGATTTCCGATGCGGAGTTGTTGTTATCAAACCCTGCAACTCCGATACTTACTGTGACATTTTTGTTTTTGAAATTATAATTGGCTATTTTTTCTCTTAACCTTTCCAATGGCAAAATGGCATGTTCCGAATCGGTTTCCGGCATGAGTATTACAATTTCTTCTCCGCCATAACGGTATACGATATCAGTTTTTCTGAAAGCATGCTGTATAATTTTTGAAATTTCTTTTAAAACAAAATCACCGAATTGATGCCCCAGTGAATCGTTTATATTTTTAAAATGGTCTATATCTATCATTGCAAGGCTAAAAGGTGTCTTATATCGTTGTGAACGGTTAAATTCCTGATTAAGACTTATATCAAACTGATTTCTGTTATACAGTCCTGTTAACCCGTCAATCGAAGATTTAAAGACCTGCTCTGCATAAATATACTTGAGTTTGAAAATACTTAAAAATTCATTGATTATAAAATTGAATACTTCAATTTCATCTTTTAAAATATCAGTATTTGAAAAAATACAAATTCCGCCGATTAACTTTTCTTCAAACATAAACGGCAATATAAGTTCATTATTTAAAATAATATTCTCGTTATTTCTTTCTAAAATGTGCAGATTTGTTTTATGCTTGATGATTTGTTTGAATTTTCCCATGCTGCTAAAGAATTTTTGTTCTAAATCTTTTATATCAAGTGAAATATTTCTTGTAAAAAATTCAAGAGTATTTATTTCTAAATTATCAGGGCTGTTAAAAAATATTCCGGCAGCAATAGAGTTAAAATGCATATCAATTATTTGGAACATTTTTTCAATAAGCACGTCTTTATAATTGATGAAGTCAATTAAACTTCTGAATTCATTTATTATATCAATATATTTAGTATTTACAGCATAATTTATCATTTTACATACCCGTACACTATTTATTTAATGAAATATAATAAAAAGTCATGCTACTTGACAGGCGAAACATGCTCGGAGCATGTGATTCAAGGAATAAATGGTTGCGTAAAATAATAAATGTTTAAGTTTTGTAAATGGTTAAAATTCAATAATAGCTTGATTTTTAAAAGTTTAATAAAAAACATAAAAATTAATGGTTGCAATTAAAAATTGATGTACTAATATAATTAATGTGCCTGGGACACAGAGGTGCCACAAAGGGAAGGATTTAAAAAAGTCATTTAGACTACGTAAAATCTAGCTTACAGGCAAACGAACTTTAAAAGTTAAACACAGCCGAAATTTTGAGGAAGTTAAGCTTTAAGAATTGTAAATAAAAATAAACACAATCGCTTGACAAAATAAATTTAAGGAATAAGATAATAAAGGCGCTGATTCAAAGGAGTCAAGTTGCCAACCGCCGAAAGGCAGAGATACTGGTAAATATAAATAGTTTACACAACTATCTCAAAACGATGTTTGTTTGAACATTGAAAATAGAATAGCTGAAAACGACTAATATACTTGTTGATTCATTGAAAATGACAGACAACGCAATAAAACGAAGTCGAGCAGTTTATCGAGTTAGCCCTCGATAGACGATGGACATAAACTTTCTGACAATGGAGAGTTTGATCCTGGCTCAGGACGAACGCTGGCGGCGTGCTTCATACAT
>CALUXY010000042.1 GCA_944324855.1 Candidatus Gastranaerophilales bacterium
TTCATCTTTAAAGGGATTAACACCTATGGAGTTTGCTGTAAAATGTAACTAATTGATTGACATGTACAATTGCGAGCGAAGCACGGCAATCTCAAATATAAGATTACTTCGTCGTTTCACTCCTCGTAATGACGAAAAAACGTTTATCCCTTCAGGTTCTTACCAACATGGCAGCATAATTTCAATCCATTCATTTATATCCAAACGAGTAAGCCGAATTTCAACCCCTTTATTTACCCCGGAGGTGGCCTGATGGCATTAACAATCAACACCAACCTTTCAAGCCTAATGGTCCAACTGTCACTTAAGAAATCGACATTGGACTTGAACCGTGCATTGGAGCAGATGACAACGGGATATCGAATCAATTCAGCCAAAGACGATGCGGCAGGATATGCCGTTGCAACAAAGATGAATATAGATTTATCATCCTACAGAGTTGCACAGAATAACGCTAATCTTGGACTTTCTCTCCTTAACACAGCCGAAAGCTCCCTTGACATAGTAACCACACATTTACAGAGAATAAGAGATTTGGCGGAACAGGCGGCAAACGGGACTTACGGACAGGATTCTATTGATGCGATACAAATGGAGATAGACCAGAGAACGGAAGAAATCAAACGAATAATGTCAACAACTGAATACAACGGGATAAAACTTTATATGCGCGGGGAAATTTTAGAGACTAATTCTGTTGCTAACCAAACAGACTTTGTTTCCGGAGAAACATATTATATTTCAGATTCAGATGATTTGGTGGCTTTGCAAGACTTAGTGAACAGTGGAGCGAATACACGCGGTGTTACTTTTGAACTTGTTGCGGATATAAATATGCAAGGCGTTAATTTCAGAGGTATCGGGGGCGGAAATAGTTTTCAAGGAACGTTTAATGGTAATAACTATAAGATTTCAAATCTAACAATAAATACAACAGAAAGTGGTGTTGGTTTGTTTTCTCGTACTTATGCTGCAGTAATTAATTCTGTGGTTCTGGTAGATTGTAATGTTTCTGGGAATAATTATACAGGTGCTCTGCTTGGGAGTGGAGCTGCTTCAATAAATAATTGTTATGTTTCAGGTATTGTTAGCGGAAACAATAATGTTGGCTCTATTGCAGGAGATTTTGGTTCTAATAGTGCTATAAACTCTTGTTATGCAGCGTGTGAAGTTAGCGGATCATTGTATGTTGGAGGCTTTATTGGGATTGCTGGCGGGAATAATACATTGATATCAGATTCATATTCTGAAAGTAAAGTTAATGCAAATGCTTTTGTTGGAGGTTTTGCCGGTAAAATTACAGGAGCTACATCTGTGACTAATTCTTACTCAACAGGGATTGTCACCGGTAATAGTTCGGTTGGCGGTTTTTCAGGTGAAATATATAGCAATGCATTGATTAATGGGTATTACAATTCTGAAACCACAGGTCAAACAACAGGTGTTGGAAATCTTGCTTCCGGAGTAACTAATACTGTTATTACAGGAGTTACAACTTCTGAATTGAATGCGTTAATAAATGCTGGAACACTACCTAAATATAACTATTTAATTCGCGGTAATTTTAGCGGCGGGTATGAGATATCTTTACAAGTGGGGATTGATTCTTCAAAAGATTCTGTTATTATCTTTGATACAAGTTTTTCTTTTAAGTTTGATGTTGATGTATCAAATACTGATTCTGCAAGAGCTACAATTGATGTAATTGATGGTATATTGAATCAGGTTACAGCCAAACAAACAGAGTTCGGCGCAGTCCAAAACCGTCTTGAGTCGGTTATAGATTCGCTTGATGTAAGTATTGAAAATACGACTTCATCATTATCTACAATCAAAGATGCAGATATCGCAAAGGTTTCGTCAGATTTTATCAGGGCGCAGATTCTGCAGCAGGCATCAGCATCACTTCTTGCAACGGCTAATCAATCGCCGTCCGTTGCGTTGGGGTTGTTGTAGTGAGGAGTGATTTGTGATTAGTGAATAGACTTTTTTACAAGTGATTAGGTGACTAAGTGATTAAGTGATTAAGAATTTCAGGAGTGTTCAACAATGCGGTCCTTCGTATTCACTCAGGACGACGAAATTACGGTCATTCTGAGGGCAAAGCCCGAAGAATCTCTTTAAACAAGTGGCTAAGAATTTCAGGAGTGTTCAACAATGCTGTCCTTCACATTCGTTCAGGACAACTGTAAATCTTCTCACTCTTCACTGTTCACTAATTACTGAAAAATTGTTAGAGCAAAATAAAACTACGGGAGAGAGCCCGTAGTAAGAAGTGTTTATTATATATTAGTCATTACCTTTCAGTTGTTTTATACCTATCTGCATTAAAACCGATTTGTCCTATTGCAGCTTTATTTTTTTCTAATGCCTTTCTTTTTTCGACACCTTCAATTGCTTTATCAAAGTCCTCATTTTTTATTCTGAGGTTCTTCATATCATCAGGGTGATATGTTCCTTCTTCAATTTTTTCAAAGATTCTCTCTCTGCGTTTAGCAAATCTTTCCGCATCTTCTATTGCAGATGCGATATCAGCACCGACTGCCTTTCTTTTATGAAGTTCTTTTATATATTTATCCTCATTAAAATCTTCTGCTAAAGGCATATCTTTTTTATGGATATCAAAGATTTGTTTAACGCCTTTTTCATCCGGTTCTCCTACGTGAATTACATTTCCAAAACGGCCGGCACGTGTCATTGCTTTATCTAGCGATTTTACATTGTTTGTTGCGGCAATGTAATAAATATCATCACCTCTTTTTTCTGATTCACTCATTTCTGCAAGCCAGGTATTTAACACTTTTTCTCCATAAATATCTTTACCGCTTCTTGCTTTTGCGATTGCATCTACTTCATCGATAAATATTACTGCAGGCTGGTTTTCTCTTGCAGCGTTGACAACTTTTCGAACATTTGCTTCCGATTCTCCAACATATTTTGAATCAAGTTCAGAGCCTTTTATATGAACAAAATACGCATTACTTTCGTTTGCGGCAGCTTCTGCAAGTAGTGATTTTCCCGTTCCCGGTGGGCCTTCAAGAAGTATTGATTTATTCATATTTTTTTTACTTTTAAGTTCCGGATGTTTAATCGGATAAACAATAAGCTCTTTCATCTCTCTTACAGTATCATCCATTCCGCCTACATCCTTAAAAGTAATTCTTTTAGGTGCCGGCTTTGGCGGCACTGTTAATTGTTTCAAGGTCTTTTTATTGATTTCTTGAATTTTTTCTTCAGCTTCTTTGGTTTTATCAAGCACCATAGCATATTCTGTTTTTATCTTGTTAGGAGCAATTTTAGAATTTTGTTTAAAGTCAATTTTTACCCCATCATACGTTTGAAGCGTATCGTTAGGTGAAATATAAATTGTTTCATTTGGTTTTATGAAAAATTTAGATTTTCGTTCTTTATCCAAAACAAAATTCATATCAGTTCCAAGATTGGTATACTCTTTTCGACCTTGGTTCTTTGTAAATCCCATAGTATGATTAATATTTTTATCTTCAACAAAAAAGATTTTCTTTAAAACTTTTTTAAATGGAGAATATGACTGCTTATTTGTTTTATCAATATTTTCAACGTGTGTTTCTAAATCTTTCATTGCTTTTTTGAAGTTTTTCCCTACAAGTAGAACTTCGTTTGATTTTAGAATCTCAAATAAGCCGTTAATCTTTTCACCTAATGTCGGGACTTTAGGTACAGGAGCCGGCAGCCCCTTGAATGCTACTTTCATCGGTCGAATTTGCAGCGATGCATAATTTTTGTCTACAAGAGCAGAACTTCCACCTTTTGATGGATTAAGTGTTGTTGTGACATTTGTTGGCTTTTCATCTGTAGGATTAGGCTGATTGGTTTGCGGTGCTGGAGTTGCTACTCCTGATCTGAAAGTTACATTCATGTAATTGACCTCCTTAAAGATATTTAGTGTACAAATTACATTTATTGGTATTTCTTTTAGTTTAGAGATTTTTTTTTATTTGTCAATGTATATACTCTGTAAATATTTTAAGTTTTTACTTAAAAAATGATTATTTTTATCATTTTTTTATAAAAAAAATGTATTTTCGTGAAATTTTTCACTAAAAAATGAGTTTTTTGTTCAAAATTTCACAAAAATCTCTCAAAATTTAATTGTAAATATTTTTTAACATAAGCTTGCATAATAATTTATTTAGTTAATATAGGTATTAAACAATTGATTAGCAAAAAAAATAATTTTGGAATTTTATTCCACTATGGACTTATTTTATGTAAATACAAATATCGGATTTAGAGCAAAACCTATTCCAATGAATATTTTGAATAAAACTAAATCCGAACTTTTAAATAAGGATGTCAGGAATATTGATATTTATTGTCATGCATCTGCAGATGAAGATACAATAAATTCCGCAAAAGTTTTTGCTGATTGGCTTACTTCAAAAGGGAAAAAGGTATCTATTTGTACACCTGAAAATGAAATAAAAGAATTGTATATTAATACTCAAAAGTATAATCTAAAGTATTCCAATACTATTCCTGACAAATCAATTGTATTAGATTTCAATGCGGAGGAGCGTTTATCCGATAAATATAAAGATTTGTTTTATCAAAATAAATCAGAAAACATTATCGGATATGACCATCATACTCCTACGAGTTCTAAACTGAAAGGTGATTTTTATATTGACGATTCTGCAAAATCTTGCTGCGGAATATTAACAAGATTTTTTGATGGTTTAGGGATTAAGCTTTCCAAGAAAGCGCGAAAAAGTTTATATTGCGGTATGGTTAGCGATTACAAAAAGTCCGGACTTGTAAAGATAACTTCTGAAAACGGGAAATATACAATTACAAAGACTGAAAAACTTCTCAATGATAAAAACTCTCAGGAAGTTTTTGATAAACTTGATTCTTCTCTGACTAATGAAGAAAAAAACAGAGTATATAAGCATCTTGATCCGCTTTCGAGATTAAATCATGATGAAAAATTATTACGAAAACGTTTATTTGCCGATTTAAAGGTTTCACCAAACGGTAAAATGGCTTATGTTGTTGTTCCTCCTGACGATATTTTATGGCAAAAGGTTGGTATGGATACACCTAAAACTTCTGAAATTTTAAAGGATTTAAGAGTAAAGGTTTCTGAAAATAGCCAAAATGTTTCGCAACTCTCAAATGAACAAAAGAATAAAATGAAGAATGTAGATACTGTGATTGCATTCTATCGTAAAGACGATGAATATAGGATGAGTATTCATTCCCGCACTAATTCTGCTATCAGATTAATAGACTATGTAAAAGAAAATTTAAATCCTGATATTATTGCCGGCGGACATGCAGATAGAGCAGGCGGGAAAATAGATTCTGTCAGTAAAAAAGATACGATGAAATTTGTTAATGATTTTATAAAAGCATCAGAAATTTTATAGTATAATTTTTCTATGAAAAATATTGTATTATTATTGGCTTCAGGAATAGGTTCAAGGTGTGGACTAGATTATCCGAAACAATTTGCCCGGATAAATGGCAAAACAATTCTTGAATATTCCGTTGAAGTATTTGAAAATCATCATTTAATTGATGAAATTATTATAGTTACAAATCCTGAATATATAAATAAAGTTATCGGATTAACGAACTCATATACAAAAGTCTCGCAGATTATAGCAGGCGGTAAAGAAAGAAAAGATAGTTCTTATAATGGAATCGCAGCTATTAATAATGCAGAAGCTAATGTATTAATCCACGATGCGGTGCGCCCTTTAATATCTGCTGATATTATTACTAATTGCATAAATGCTCTAAATACTTATAATGCAGTTTGTGTTGCGGTACCGTCTACTGATACAATATTTTTAATAGATGGTTCGGATAATATTGAGTCAATTCCTAAACGGAGAATGCTGCGCAGAGCACAAACCCCTCAATGTTTTAAATTGTCTTTGATAAAGGAAGCTCATCTAAAAGCAAAAGAAGATGTAAATTGTTCTGTTACTGATGATTGCGGTTTGATAATGAGCTATACGGACGAAAAAATTCATATAATTGATGGAGATATTAATAATATAAAAATAACTTATCCTGAGGATATCGAATTTTTTAAGTCTAAAGTTTTAAAGTAAAAAAGACCGGTTTTACCGGCCTTTTTTACTCACTTTTAAATAATAATTAAGGATTTTCTTTAGCGGCTTTATCTGCTGCTTTTGCACGTTTTAGATTGTTATGGCTATCAATTGTTCCGCCAATTGCAGCACCTATAAACATGCCAATTGCAGATATTCCTACTGCTAAAGCCATTAGTCCTGTTTTAATAGCTTTTCTATTTCCGACCGGCCCGAAGAAATTTAAATCTTTACCCATATTATTTAATGATGTAATCAGCATTCTTTTTCCTGCATTTGTTTTCAAATGGTTACTGCTGATTTTTGCAGCCAATGCTCCGGATAATAGACCAACAGTACCTCCAATGGTTCTTGACATATGAGTGATTTCATATTTATTTCCGCGTGGAGTCTTTTTTGTTTGTCCTTGAAATGCAATGTTGTTGGTTGAGTTGATTAACTGAATACTCATACATACTCCTATAAAAATTAGGTTTTAACACAATACCAATCTATTTTAATAATACAAAAAAAAGATATTTTTTGTTAGTTTGTAAACAATTATTTACAATAAGATTTTGGAAAATGTTAATTTCCACAAACTTTATTGTTAAAATTCTTTACAAGAATGTAATTTTGAATTAATATTGTGTAGACGGTGTTTGTCGAGAGTTTTACAAGGACAAAGAAATGAAAGAGTATAACAGGATTTTACTTAAAGTAAGCGGAGAGGCGCTGCTTGGGGAACAAGAGTTCGGGATTGATTACAAACCTGTTGATATGATTGCCCATGAAATAGCAGAAGCACAAAATGCCGGTGTGCAAATTGCGGTTGTAGTCGGCGGCGGAAATATTTTCAGAGGGATGAAAAACAGTGCAAAACTCGGGATGGACAGAGCATCAGGAGATTATGTCGGTATGCTTGCAACCGTTATGAATGCGATAGCTCTTCAAAGTGCATTAAAAGCTATTAATATTGATTGCAGAGTCCAATCTGCCCTAGAGATTAAGCAGATTGCAGAACCTTATATCAGAAACAAAGCAATCCGCCATTTAGAGAAAGGGCGTGTTGTTATTTTTGCAGCCGGTACAGGAAATCCGTTCTTTACAACTGATACTGCGGCAGCATTAAGAGCATCAGAAATCAATGCTGATGCGATGCTTATGGCTAAAAACGGAGTAGACGGGGTTTACGATGATGATCCGAAAACTAATCCGAATGCAAAAAAACTCGAGAATATAAAATACTCTGATATAATAAAAAATGATTTAAAAGTAATGGATGCATCAGCATGTACATTATGCGAGCAAAATAATATTCCGATTGTAGTTTTTGATTTTGCAGCAAAAGGCAGTTTAATGAGAATTATAAACGGAGAAAAAATAGGAACATTTGTTAATTAGTATAATTTATTGAAAGAGGTAAACATGTCAGAAGCAGTTGATGAGATTTTTTTAACAGGCGAAGAAAAAATGGAGAAAGCTATTGCCCAGATGATGAAAGAATTCGGGGGGATTCGTACCGGTCGTGCTAATCCTATCATATTGGATAAAGTTCTTGTTGATTACTATGGAGCACCAACTCCTTTAAGACAAATGTCACAAGTTACTGTTAGTGAAGGTACAACTCTCATCATAACTCCTTATGACAAAACTATTTTAAAAGATATAGAAAAAGCTATTATCAAAGCTGAGCTTGGTATTGCACCAAACAGTGACGGTATATGTATCAGATTAAAATTCCCGCCTTTAACAGAAGAAAGAAGAAAAGAAATCGTTAAAGACGTTAAGAAAATCGGGGAAGAATCTAAAGTTGCAATCAGAAATATCAGAAGGGATATGACTGACGGCTTGAAAAAGATTGAAAAAGATGAAAAACTTCCTGAGGATACGGTTAAAGATTATCAAGATCAAATTCAAAAATTAACAGATAAATACACAAAACATATTGATAATTCTGTTTCAGAAAAAGAAAAAGAGGTCTTAACGGTATAATGGATCAAAAAAATCTGACCCGTTTAATTACGGGGACAATAATGGGATTTACGGTTTTAGGTTCAATAATGTACGGCGGGCTCCCATTATTTATTTTAACATTATTAGTAATTTATTTTGCAACAAAAGAATATGTACTTATTCTACGTCACAAAGGGTTTTATCCGAGTATAAAGGTTATTTTGTTTGCAGATGCCTTTTTGGCAATTCTTGCGTATTTAAACAAATTTAACTTGCTTTCTTTTGCGGTTACTGTATCATCAATTGTTGCATTTATATGGGTCTTATTTAAAGGCAGACAGCCTTATATAGCAAATGTTGCAACAACGATTTTAGGATTTATATACGGTGGGTTATTCCCGCTCTATCTCATTTTTATTAGAGATATCGGTTCCAATCCGGTTTATAACCACTTTATAAAAATGCCGTCAGGGCAAGAAGGGCTATCCTATTTAGTGCTTTTATTCTTCTGTGTTCTTTTTACGGATACAGGCTGTTACTATTTTGGAACTAAATTCGGAAAACATAAATTGGCACCTGTTATTAGTCCAAACAAAACAATAGAAGGGGCTATAGGCGGAACAATGTGTACCGTATTAGGAGCACTTTTAATCGGGTATATTGATCACCTGCCTTGGTTTCATTGTGTAATTATAGGTGTGTTAATTGCATTCTTTGCTCAAATTGGTGATTTATGCGAATCTCTTATAAAGAGAGATGCCGGAGTTAAAGATTCCGGAAACACACTACCGGGACACGGAGGTTTCTTGGATAGAACTGACAGTTATGTATTCACACTGCCTGTTTTGTACTATTACTTCCAGTATGTTGTGTATTCGCCTGACACAATAAGTAATATTTTGAGTTTCTTTAAAGGCTTAATATAATGTGTAAAAACATTTTGGATGTAGAATGTGATAACAAAGATTTATTTGAGGCTGCAATAACTCATCCTTCGTATGCAAAAGAGCATGATTTGCCGCCTGAAAAAAGTTATGAACGTTTAGAATTTTTTGGGGATTCTGTCTTGAAACTATTTTCATCAGAATTACTGTTAAAAATGTATCCAGAGTATGATGAGGGAAAACTTTCTAAAATACGTTCTTTTCTTGTATCTGATGCAACTATTTCAAAAATTTCGCTTGATATAGGGTTAAATAAAATTATAAAACTTTCGGAATCGGAAGAAAAGCAGGGCGGCAGAACAAGAGAATCCAATATTGCCTGTGCTTTTGAGGCTGTTCTGGGGGCATATTATCTTGACGGAAAACAAGAGTATGTTAAAAATTTCCTGGATTATCAGTTATCAAAATATATTGAAGAAATTGACAAACATTTTGAACGCTATAATTCGAAAGCAATATTACAGGAATATACCCAATCAAAAACTAAAGAGCTTCCGGAGTATGAATTATTAAATATTTCCGGACCTGCGCATAAGCCGACTTTTGAAGTCAGGGTGAGTTATTGTGGTAAAATATTAGGACAAGCAGAAGGTTCTACCAAAAAAGAAGCGGAGCAAAATGCTGCATATATAGCTTGCGAAAAGCTTGGAATTATTGAGGAATAGGAATGAACAGGATAATTGTCTCACCATCAATATTATCAGCGGATTTTGTAAATCTTGAACGCGATATAAAAAGAGTTGAAGAAGCAGGAGCCGATTGGATTCATATTGATGTCATGGACGGACATTTTGTGCCTAATATTACAATCGGGATTCCGGTTGTGAAAGCAATAAGAAAAATTACCAAACTGCCTTTGGATGTACATTTGATGATAGAAAATCCGGATAAATATATTGTAGCTTTTGCCAAAGCAGGGGCTGATATTATTACCGTTCATTATGAGGCATGTAAGGATGATTTAAAAGATGTAATTAAGATGATAAAATCCTGTAATGTTAAAGCGGGAGTATCAATAAAACCTAAAACAAGCCAGGAGTGGTTAATTCCCTATTTAAAAGATATTGATTTAGCACTTGTTATGACCGTTGAACCCGGATTTGGCGGGCAGGAATTTTTACATCACTGTGCAATGAAAATCCCAAAAATTAAAGAAAAAGTTGATGACAGTTTTATAATCCAAGTAGACGGCGGAATTAATAATATTACATCAAAAATATGTACATCTCTCGGTGCAAACTCTCTTGTGGCAGGAAGTTATATCTATGGAAGCAGCGATATTAAACATTCGATTAACTGTTTAAAAAATATTTCATAGTATAACCGGATGATACCAATCCCAGTATCTGTGGTATAATTGGGGTAATGAGAGAATTTACATTAAAAAGTACAATCACTTATAAGCTGTATCGTCAATTGATTATTCAATTAGAGGATTTTTTATCAACTATCGGCGATATTGTTATATATGCAAAAGAAGTAATCTCTCTAATCTTAAAACGAGAGCTTGATTGGAAAGAAATTATTGAACAGTGTGCAAGATTTGGTGTAAGTTCACTTCCTATAACTTTATCAATTGTCGGTATGTCTTCTGTTATTGTTGCAATGCAGGTTGCAGGTGAGATGGTTAAACAAGGTGCGGGCAATTATGTGGGCATGCTTGTTGCTATGTTGATAGTAAGAGAAGATGGAATAATTATGTCCGGTTTTGCAATAATCTCAATGATAGGTTCGTCAATCGCATCAGAGATTGCGACTATGCGTGTAACAGAACAAATTGATGCAATACAGGTTTTGAAAGTAAATCCTATAAGATATTTATTTGTGCCAAGAGTTTTGTCCGGAGTTTTAATGATGCCGCCGGTACTGGTTGTTGCATCTCTTGTCGGGATTGTAGGCGGCGGAGTTGCATCACATTTAGCCTCAGGGCTTTCATACAGGGCATTTTTCGAATCCGTATGGCATGGACTTTTTATGAAAGATATGAACGTTGCACTTTTAAAAGCGGTTGTATTCGGTTTTACGATTGCATTAATAAGCTGTGTATGCGGATATACAGCCAAAGGCGGAGCAAGAGGTGTTGGTGAAGCTACGACAAAGGCCGTTGTGTGGTCTTTTGTTGCAATCGTATTATGGGATTTGCTTTTCTCTGTCATATTTTTCTTTTAAAATAGGTATAAATAATGAGTATTGAAGTTAAAAACTTAATAAAAAGATTCGATGAAAAAACTGTCATTGATAATATCTCTTTTAAGGTAGATTCCGGAGAAATCCTTGCAATTGTAGGGTTTAGCGGTTCAGGGAAAAGTACTGTTTTGAAACTTATCTGCGGGTTAATCGATAAAGACGGCGGAGAAATTAAAACCTCCGGAGATATTGCAATGGTTTTTCAATATTCGGCATTGATAGATTCTTTAAACGTTGCGGATAATATATCTTTTGCACTTAGAGAGCGAAAAGATTTAAGAAAAAAATATACTGATGCACAAATACGCAAGATTGTAAGAGAAAAACTTGCTCTTGTCGGTTTATCCGGTGTTGAGAGTAAGTATCCGTCAGAACTTTCTGGCGGGATGCAAAAACGTGTCAGTTTTGCCCGTGCAATCGTAACAGAGCCTAATATAATTCTATATGATGAACCGACAGCGGGATTAGACCCTGTTTCATCAACGTTGATAGAGGATTACATTGTAAGGCTGAAAGAGGAAACTCACGCTGCATCTATAGTTGTAACGCACCAAATGTCTACAATTATGAGAACAGCTGACAAAATTATTATGTTGTATAATGGTAAAGTAGTATTCACAGGAACTCCGCAGGATTTAATGCGGCAGGATACACCTTATACTAAACAATTTGTAACCGCATCTTTAGACGGTCCGATGAAGATGCTGCAAGGATAAGAACATAGAGGAACTATTATGAAATTATCATCATCATTTAAAGTTGGAATATTATCGCTGGTTGCGTTATTGATATTTTTCTGTACTGTGCTTTGGGTAAAGGGCAGATCTTTGTCATCAGCAAAACGTATTGAAGTTCAGTTTAAAGATGTTAACGGAATGCGCCCCGGCTCTGCTGTTCAAATGATGGGGATGAGAGTCGGTCAGGTTGAAGAAATTAAACCGGTTATAAATGGTGAGTCCAGCTATGTTCTTTTAAAATTCGTTATAACAGAACCAAATATAAAAATTCCTAAGGCATCAATGCTTTCAATACAACAGTCCGGATTAATCGGAGAACAGTTCCTTGAAATCACTCCGCCAAAAGTTAAAAGTGTTTATGTTCCGGTATATTCAAGAGAAGGACTTTATAACGGCTCTGAAGTTGAAATCAAATTGGATGACAAATATTATAATGTCGGTATTGTCAAAAAAAGTCAAATTATGTCTAAGAATTTGATACCTGAAAATATGCAGCCTTATGTAAAAACACCTTATGCTTATAAACTTGATTATATTATAAATCTTCCGGGGTTAATTTTGCCGGAATTTATGCTGGGTGAGATTGTTAATACAAATGACGGATCAAAATTAAGAATTTATCCTTTGGATAATACACCTATTCCATACCCTCATCAGACTTCACTTTATACTGTCTGTGAACCGATGAGAATAACAGACTTTATGGATTTGCAATATCAAGCTGCTGCATCGTTAACTGAAACAAGTAAGAAAATCAATGATTTGCTTGATGAAGCTTTGATTGCAGACTTAAAACAATCTATATACAATGTCAAAAAGCTGACGGCTCAGGCAACGACAACCCTTGCTAAGACCGAAAAACTTATTGATGAATCAAGAGGTGATTTAGAAACTATTATGGTTCAGGTTAACACTGTTTCTGAAGAATTTTGCAAGCTTTCAGGAAACATTAACAGTATAATCGGCGATCCTCAATTTAAGCCGACACTCCTTGCAACTGCAAAATCAATAAATAATTTATGCGAAGAATTAACACCTATACTGGGAGCTGTCGATGCGCAGCGTTTCGCGCAGGATTTGAATGCAACAATGACAAATATTACAGAAATTACAACTGCGGTTAATACAATGACAAAGGATGAAAAACTTAAAACTCAGTTGACGACAACGCTTGATAACTTGAATAAAGCATTGTATAACGTTTCATTAACTCTTGAAACAGTTAACAATCCGAAAGAAGAAGCTAATATAAAATGTATTATGCAGGATGCAGCAGTCACTGTACATAATTTAAGAAAATTCTCAGATAAGTTGAACAAGAGGTTCTTATTGTTCAGACTGCTATTCTAGGGAGAAATATATGAATACAATTGGTTTTTGGGGATATCCTCACCCGGAATTGATTGAAAAAACGAAAAAAGAATATCCCGATGCGGAATGGATTGATTTGGATATTGATTTTGAATATCCTGATAAGAATATTCTGCCTGAATCCTATTGCAAAATAATTAAAAACATTATAAATAATACTGTTGCTTTAAATCCAATAAAAATTCTTGCCCCGATTGGGAAAGACAAATGTGACAGCGGTTGGTTTGCGGCTCAGCTTTTAAAAGATATGGGCTATAATGTCGTTGAAAGTATTTTTGAAGAAAAAACTTATAAAAAAGAAATAAAAATATGCACAAGTAATATTCCTTTGTACGATAAAATAACAAAAATCACAGCGAATATAGTAGAAGATAATACAAATATTTATCCCTATACGCAGTGTGAAGCGAAATTTGGTTTTTGGGGGGTTCCGCCGAATGACTTGGAAATCTTAAGATTGTTTCCGAATGAAACACACGTCTATGGCTGGACAAGATGTGTTGAAGCCGGTACACCTGCTGATATTGAACTTGAAATGATGGTTGATGAAGGTGTTCCGACAGTATTTTACTCTCAGGCATTTTGTTCTAAAGCACAACTTGCAAAATATCTTGCCGACAAATACAATGGTTTATATATAGATATAGACGATTATGCAAACAATTCTATAAGAGCCAAAATAGAAGCGTTTTTGAGGTTAAGATGATATACTTGGATGCCGGAACAACTTATTCAAAAATAATAACTGTCGACGAAGAATTTGACAGTAATTACCTTATAAAACAAAAGGATAATAAAAATTATTATATAATTCCATCTTCTAAGATAAACAAACTCACTCTTAGTATTAAAAAAGCATGCGGACATATGGCTAATGCAGATGAGAATGAAATAATTGCACTTGCAAACGGGTGTAAATACTATATTGATTCGAATGCTACTATTCTGGACTTAGGAAGCCGCGATGCAAAATGGATAAGATTTAAAAACAGCAAATTCCACGATATGGACTGGAATACATCCTGTGCAAGCTCGACAGGTGCAACGGTTGAAATGTTGCTAAAATTCTATAATCTTAAACGCGAAGATTTAGAATTTAACGAAGAAAAATTTGCCGTAACTTGCGGAATTTTTGGATTAGAAAAAATAATGGATGATATCGCAAACGGCAGTGATGCGAAATCTGCAATTGCCAAATTTGTACATGGAATAGCCTACAACGCCTGGAATTTTGCCAAAAAACCGGAAAAAATCTATCTATCAGGCGGATTCTGTGAAAATAAATGTTTTGTTGATTCACTTAAAAATTATTGTGAAGTTATCATTCTTGGGCGTTTTATACTCTGCGAAGGCTTAATAAACGCTGATAAGGAACTTGTTCATGTCTAATAAGTTTATCGGTAAAAACGGAGAAGATATCGCCTGCGAATATTTACAAAAGCTGGGGTATAAGATTATAGACAGAAATATCCGTTTTTCAAGATACTGTGAATTGGATATAGTTGCCGTAGACAAATCCGGTGTACTTGTGGCAGTTGAAGTTAAAACAAGAAAAACTGATATTTGCGGCGATCCATTGGAATCAATCACACGAAATAAGTATAAAAACATAAAATTAGGGTTATTTAATTACTTAAAAACTCACCCCGATTACAAAAAGTTTAGAATAGACGCAATCGCAATAATATTAGGTACTCCAGTCAGTATTAATCATATAAAAAATATATGATTATGTAACGAAATGTAACAAAAGAGTTTAAAAAATTAAAGATTTAAAAAAGTGCTGCCGTAATAGTTGGTATACGGATGGGGATCCGTAGGAACAATTAGGAAAAGGAGTAACATTATGGGTTTAGCAGCATCACAAGCGCGCTTATTGTCATTGACAGCCAGAATGCATGACATTGAGTACAAAGCGCAAAAATTGGAAGCACAAAAGCTTCAAATGGCAAATCAGTCACAACAAGTTTATCAAGAGTACGAAGACGCTCTTAACATGCAAAAGATTCAGTACAAAGTTATTGGTTCAGACGGTTCAGCATACTTCAAAGATGCAACAGTCAAGGCATTAGTAACAGCAACCGGCGAAGCAAAATCAGATTATGTAATGCACAACATTGCAACTAAGCAAATGTATTGTACACAAGCAATGATTGATGCTTACGCAAAAGCAAAAAATGCTACAGTTGGCGGTGATGCAACAAATGGTTTTACTATTGCCGGAGTTCCTGGAACTTATACAACCGAAGAAGAAGCTCATGCAGGAGCATTTGCAGTAGAAATGGGTGATACACTCGGAGCATCTTCATCATACAAAATGTTATATTATGAAATGGCGGAATGTGTAGAAGAGCGTGGTGGCGATTCTACAGAAGCATTCATTGCAGTTGATGGTACAGTAGGTGGAAATAAACCAAATGATCCAACCAAAGAAGAAATGTCACAATTCACCAGTGCCGAATACTTAACCAACATGATTAACGAAGGTTTCATCGTACTTCACAAACTCACAGGTGACAATATCACAGGTGCCGCAGATGAAGTAAACGTAGCCGTTGACCCTTCATTGCAACAGGTAGCTGATGAAACAGATCTTAAGAAGGCCGAAGCTAAATACGAAGCTGATATGGCTAAGATTAACGCAAAAGATAAGAAATTCGATACAGATATCGCAGCTTTAGAACAAGAAAGAAACGCAATCAAAACTGAAATCGATACGTTGAAGACAGTCGCAAAAGACAACGTAGAACGTACATTCAAGTTATTCAGTTAATGGAATTAGGTAAAGGTAGAGACAGGGTAACTATACCCTTCTCTCACCCGAGCCGGCCTGAGGGATTACTATGTCCCGAAACAAAAAAAGATTGCTCTTTGATAAACTGCATAAAAGATTTGAGAATGGTTGTTTCAACAAGAAACGTAAAATAACTTCTCTCCTGTATCACAGAATAACTATGTCTAAATCAGGAAATTAAAAGAAATAAATATCCGCTCAATACGTATTGCAGAAAATCAGGTTCAATTAAAAGCGAGAAATAAAATAAATGAAACAATTAAAGAGAAAAATTAAATAGAAGCAAGTTTAGTAAACAAGGTGGATTAATGCGGATGCGTTAATTAACCGAGGGAGTCGAGGTTTCCCCGAACTTCAAACAAAACTCCCATACGATGCTAAAAGTTCCTATAATTTCCTTTTTCTTATTCCTAATTAATTGCCGTTACCATCAAGGTCACGGCTTTTTATTTTGTTTTTTAATTATGAATAAGAAAAAATTTGTAATACGGTTCGCAGAAACTATGTTTCTGACTCACCTGCCTCTATTCAAAATGATACTTAATCATTTTGAACAGAGTTCTTCTAATTAATTGCCGTTACCATCAAGGTCACGGCCTTTTATTTTTGACAAGTGATTAGGTGACTGGGTGATTAAGTGATTAAGTGATTAAGTGATTAAGAAAATATTGTGGTAGTGAAATTCAACGCAATACATTTTTCTATTTACCCCTGGCATTTTTTTTGTTTTTTATCATGTTACGACTAACTTCCGGTTTGGTTTATGCTGCCTAGTTAAACCTGTTACTACTAAATCTCAACACCAAACCATTCTGTTCATTTTATTTTGTTTTTTAATTAGGAATAAGAAAAGCTTGTAGGTTGGGGTTTCTGCATTGTCCCCTAAAAACAGTAATCAATCAGTAGGACGAATTTAAATATTGTCTAAATTCACAAGGTGTCATTTTGTTTAACTCCCATTGGTATCTTCTTGTATTGTAATAATATATGTATTCATCTATTTTGTCACGTATTTCTTCTAATGATTTACAA
>CALUXY010000043.1 GCA_944324855.1 Candidatus Gastranaerophilales bacterium
CAGGCTAAGCTCCGCTTTGCAGGTTCTCGTCCAGTGGGTAAATGATACATGAAAAAGTAACTGGGCGATACTGGACTGTCTTGTATTTCCTCCACGCTCACAGAGTTTCGCCTGCGGAGCATAGCTCCTGCCGGCTTAATCTGTTCGCTATCCGGACTAACTCCTTTCAGTCGTGTCGTCCGTACGGAAATCCGCTCGAACCAGGCTAAGCTCCGCTTTGCAGGTTCTCGTCCAGTGGGTAAATGATACATGAAAAAGTAACTGGGCGATACTGGACTCGAACCAGTGACCCTCTGAATGTCGTTCAGATGCGCTACCAACTGCGCCAATCGCCCGCATATTTTCCCTGCAACTCTATAATAAAACAAAAGTACAAAAATTCAAATAAATTAATTATTTGATGATTCCGTATTCTTTTCCCTTGCGGGTAATAATTTGTACTGCCTTATCTATTTGTTTAAATCCCAAATCTTTCATCATGCATAACCTTAGACGACATTCTTTTCTTCGCACTGCAGGATAAGTGACAATATTTACATATACCCCCAACTCACGTAATTCCTGATACAGTTTAAATAATATTTCCTCATTATAAATCATAACGGGTACTATAGCACTTTCAGAATGTCCTATGTCAAAACCGTTATTCTTGAGCTGTAATTTTAAATACTCAGTTTTTCTTAAGAGTTCTTTTCTGCCCGCTTTATCTTTTTCAAGCAGTTTAAATACTTCATTCAATCCGCCGGCTATAGGTGCAGGTAAGGCTGTTGAGAAAAAATATGTTCTTGCGTACAATCTCAAATATTGAACAATATTTTTACTGGCAGCACAGTATCCGCCAAGCCCTCCGGGACCTTTTGACAACATTCCGACATTTAAATCAATCTTTCCCAATAATCCATGGTGTTCTGCACTTCCTCTGCCGGTAGCTCCGACAATCCCTATTCCGTGCGCATCATCTACCATCACTTTGCAATTGTATTTTTGCGCCAAATCAAATATTTTATCCAATTTAGCAATATCGCCATCCATTGAAAATACGCCGTCTGTAATAATTAATCGACCTTTTTTATTCTCAGGTATCTTTGATAATATTCTCTCAAGATAATCAATGTTAGAATGCGGAAAAACCTTGATTTCTGCACCGGATAATCGGCAGCCGTCAAAAATTGAAGCATGATTTGCACTATCGTTTATTATTATATCTTCTTCATGGCAAAGTGCAGATATAACTCCAACATTTGTTCCGTATCCGCTCGGAAATACTATACAGTCCTCCATATTATAAAAATCTGCGATTCGCTGTTCTAATTCTCGATGTAAATCAGTAATACCTGCATAATTTGATACTGCCCCCATCCCGTATCCAAATTTTTCCAACGCATCTTTCGCAGCTTTTATTACTTTATGGTTAGTTGAAAGATTAAGATAAGAATTTGAACCCAGCATAATAACAGAATGTGCTTTCCCATTTTTTTCTTTAATAATAGATTCCGGTTGAACTTTATGCATCAATTGCATTCCAAGACCTTCATTTCCGGTTAATATACCGCTTGTCAGAACTTTATTAACCCGCTCTGCTTTTCCAAACAAATCTTCATCCACCTCTGTATTGATAAAATTTTCAAATTTGATATTTAAACATTTGCTTTCAGTTACCACTTTTAACTCCTTATACCTGAAAACATAATAAATCTACTAAAAATGAAAATAATTCCTCCGTTATGTATTCACTTTACCTATTATATTTTTTCTTCGGATATGAAAAAAGAGAGCTATGTCATTACAACATAACTCTCCTTTTTCTATAATCTATTTAATTTATAAATTTAACGAATATTTGTTATTAATAGACATCATATCCATTGCTGAATACATGCTGTTTTGTGAAGCTTGAATAGATTGATAACTATTAGAAATTGTACTTAATTGTGCTTGATAAGCTTTAGCCATTTGGCGTTCGGTCGGGTTATCACTTGATGCCATTTCTCGGATTTTATTTGAAATTTGTCTTAACACTTCATCAGCGGACGTGTTATTATTCAAAACAAGCCCCATTTTATTCGCAAGAGATTTCGCATCTTCTAAAGTTTCTGTTTCAGATGCAACCCCGCTTTGTTCTTTTTGTTCCGCCTGCGGTTGATTTCCGGCTTTCGCAGCTTTTAATTTTTCAATAAGAGCTTTTGCTTCACTTTCTGATGAAACAGAAGAGATATTTACACCTAAAGACTCTAATGTAACCTTCGTTGATGAACTTATGTTGTTTTGTTTTTGTTGTGAAATAGAACTAATATCTGTCATAATTACCCCCTGCATGTATTTAATGATTTTTTATAATATTTCTAGTAATAAATTCTCATATTTACATTAAGAGTACATCATTTGTTTAGATTAAATTACCACTTTTTAAATATAAAAAATACAGCAAGCACAATAAACAAAAACCCCACAAGGTAGTTCCACTTAAAACTTTCTTTTAGGTATAAAACAGAAAAAACAGAAAAGACAATGAGCGTTATAGCCTCTTGAATTGTCTTGAGCTGGGCTGCGTTGTAATACTGATAACCTATACGGTTTGCCGGAACTTGAAAACAATATTCAAAAAATGCAATTCCCCAGCTTACAATAATTACGACCCACAATGCCGTAGAACGGTGTTTAAGATGACCGTACCAGGCAAACGTCATAAAGACATTGGATATTGTTAACATGATTATTGGTAAAATTGCATTCATATAATTAATGTATCACAAATATTCTTTATTGACTTGAATTATCCTTGTGATAGAATAAGTGTGTATATTACAATTAATAAGGGAGGTAAAAATGTTAAAGTCTAGTGGCGTCAAAATCGTTGCAACGTTGGGGCCGTCTATTAATAATGAAGAAACAATTGAAGAATTAATTAAGTCCGGTGCAAGTATGTTCAGAGTAAACTCTTCTCACTCAACTCCGGAAGAACATAAAACTAATATTGATATGGTTCGTAAAGTTGCAAAAAAACTAAATACTAATACTGCAATTTTATTAGATTTACAAGGGCCTAAAATCAGAGTAGGCAATTTAAAAGAACCTATTGAACTTGTTGAAGGTGCAGAAGTTGAATTAAAACATTCATTAGAACAAGTTGATAAAACTATTCCTGTAGACTATTCCGGTATCGCAAAAGATGTTAAAAAAGGCGATACCATTTATTTAGATGACGGGAAATTAGAATTATGCGTAGAAACATCTGACGGTACAATTGTTAAAGCTAAAGTAGTCAGAGGCGGATTATTGAAACCTCGTAAAGGCTTGAATTTACCTGGTAGAACTGCTAGTTTATCAGCTATTACTCCAAAAGATATTGAATATATTAAACGGGCATTAGACTGGAAAGTTGATTATTTGGCATTATCTTTTGTAAGAACCGGTGAAGATGTTTTAAAAGCAAAACACTGTATGGAAATGTACGGCGGATATATTCCGATAATTGCAAAAATTGAAAAACCGGAAGCTTTAGATAATATTGATGATATTATTAATCTTTCAGACGGTTTAATGGTTGCAAGAGGAGATTTAGGTATTGAAATTTCTCCGGAAAAAGTTCCGGCCGTTCAAAAGAAATTAATCAGAGAAAGCAACGCTAAAAACAAAATTGTTATTGTTGCAACTCAAATGTTAGAAACAATGATAGAACAGCCTATTCCGACACGTGCGGAAACCTCTGACGTTGCAAACGCAATTATCGATGGTGCAGATGCAATCATGTTATCAGGCGAAACAGCAGTCGGTAAATATCCGGTTGATGCAGTAAAAATGATGACAAGTATTTCACAAAATCTTGAAGAAAACGGTATTGTAAGACACAACTATTTTTCAAGAAGAATGCAGGAATTTGATAATCATCAAGCATTTGCAATGTGTCAGGCAATGGTTACAATGTTAGACAATCTGCCGATTAAGGCAATTATCACATTTACAACAAACGGCTATACTCCGGCGCTATTGAGTAAAGCAAAACCAAGTGTTCCTATTTATGCACTTGCTAAAAGCGAAACCGTTTGCCGTCAAATGAACCTTTGCCGTGACGTTGTACCTGTAAACTATAACTGGCAGCAAGAAATTTCTATAAAATCATTAAAAGAAGTTAACCAGTTATTAAAAGACAAGTTGGATATGAAACCTGGAGATTTAGTCATTTTGACAGGTGTTGTTCCGTATGTTATCGGTCAAACAACTAACTTCATTAAGATTATGACTGTTGATCCATAGTAATAAAAAATAAATAATTATAAAAACAGAGCAGTCAGTAAAAAATAATTGCTCTGTTTTTTGTAATATAATTTAACAAGATATCAAATTTTATACATATTAATGCTTTATATAAGTAAGATGGTTAGGATTTCTTCAGGTAATAAATATTTAAATAAAAATATTCAGCGTGCTAAACAAGCAAGCAGGATTGTATCCTGCAACGTAAAAAATACAGCGAAGTATTATAATAACAATTTTAGTACCGGATGGCAGACAGGCGAACGCTTAGCTAAAATCAGACAATATAATTCAACGAAACTTCTGGGAACGAAAATTATTGGTGCAATATCTAAAACAAAAATAAAACAAGAGCATTTACCTGCAATCCTTGGAGGAATTGGTTTAATAACACCTGTTCCTGGTGCCAGTTTAATAGGATTTGGGCTCGGTAAATTAATAAATAAACTTTCTAAATTTATTAAATAATCGGAATTGTTATTATAAAATCCGCTCCACGTCCAGGATTTGTTATGACTTCTACATTCCCGTTATGCAGTTTAGCAATGTTCTTAACAATTGCAAGCCCTAAGCCTGTTCCGCCCAATTCTCTGCTGCGAGCTTTGTCTATTCTGTAAAAGCGTTCAAATACTCGTGCAGCTTCTTCTTTTTCCATTCCTATACCAAAATCTTTGACTGATATTTTTATTTCATTATTTTCTGTATAAGCATTGATAACTATTTTATCTGTTTGGCTGTATTTTACAGCATTTGTTATAAGATTATTTATGGCCTGTTCAAGAAAATATGAATTCCCGAATATTTTTATAGGTGTGTTTTTTTCGATAACAACTTCTATTCCGGCAGCATCTGTTATTCCTCTGCATAAATTTACGGCATTTTCTACGGTTGAATTTATACTTAATTCCGCAAAGTCACGATTTTTAAATATTTGTTTTTTCTCTAAATCTGCAAGACTTAGAATATCTTGTATTAATTGATTTAACCTATTTGATTGCTCAGAAATTATCTTTAAACATTTTTTTGCATGCGGATTTGTATCATCAATACCATCAAGGATTTCTACAGCCGACAAGATAGACGTTAGAGGGGTTTTAACTTCGTGGGAAACATTTGCAATGAATTCACTTCTGAAGTTTTCAAGTTTTTTCATGTTTTTAATTTGGCGCTTTAATTGTTTTGACATTATATCTACAGCTCTTGCAAGCTCCCACAATATCCCGTCTTTAGGAACATATATTTCAGTATCAAGATTGCCGCTTGCAATTTTTATTGTACTTTGCTGTAGTTTATTAAATGGGATTCGAACTCTTAGATAAATATAAAGTGCAAGCAGTATAACGCCGCCCGTACCGATTAAAAACGTTAATATTATATTTTTTTCTGCTTTATTCAAGACTTTTTCTATATTATCAGCTGATACGGAAACTCTAATAATGTATCCTTCTCCGTTTATCATAATAGGTTCCGAATGGTATAACATTTCAGAATGCATTGTATCACTATACCGAATCATTGTGTTGGATTGCCCTGTTTTTGCTGCTTTAATCTCCGGTCTGTCGGAATGGTTGTCAAGATTATTTATTCCGGCTTTTGAATCTGCGATTACTTTCCCTTTCCGGTTTATTATCGTTAGTCGCATTTTTTCATTCTTCATATCAGAACAATATTTATCAAGTTTTGCATAATCTTTTTGCTCCAGAATAGGTTTTATAATCCATAATGCTTGCTTGGTATCAACATTCAATTCTTCTTCGGCATCTTTAATATATGAAGAACCAAATTGTTTAAGCTGAAAAACCAACAGCAGCGTAGAAAGTAAAACAATACCCGCAATTAATATCGGTATAAAAAATAAGAAATTATCCCTGTTTTTTATCATTACTCATTCTCCAATGACTTAATACAATACCCGATACTTCTTATTGTTATAATATTTTTCCCAAAGTCGCCTAATTTTTTTCTCAGATTAACAATTTGAACATCAATTGTTCTATCTGTGACATCATAATACGCATCACCTTTTAAATTCGCTAATAACTGGCTTCTTGTATATACTCTGCCCGGGGATTTTACAAATAGGGTCAATATCTCAAATTCACTAAACGTTAAATCCAGTTCAACTCCTTCTAATTTTGCGATATGCTGCGTTAAATCAATTGAAAGATTACTATAGTTAATAATTTTATTTTCTTTTACTGTTGTCCTTAACTGGTTTCTGATTCTTGCGATTACAATTTTGTTGCTGAAGGGTTTTGTAATGTAATCATTTGCCCCAAGCTCCAGCCCGAGTACAATATCAGATTCCTCACTTTTAGCTGTTAGCATAATTATCGGGATATTCGATGTTTTTTCATCCGCTCTTAACTGTTTACAAATTGTAAGCCCGTCAACTTTGGGCAGCATCAAATCAAGAAGGATTAAATCCGGAGCCCATTCTTCTATTATTTGTAATGCCATTTCGCCGTCTGATGCTGTTTTTATATTTGAAAACCCGTTGGACTCCAAAAGCATTTCCAGCAATTCTCTTATTGATTCTTCATCATCTACTATTAAAATCTTACTTTTTAACATACCAAAATTATATTATAAACCATGCTTTTATATTTACTTTATTACCCTTTTGTTAGGATTGTGTTAAGAAAGCGCTCTATTTTAGTAATAATAACTCTTTTTACTTAATACTAATTTAATTATCCTGTTTTATCTTTATATTAGGAGATAATTATGTTACGCGTAGGGTTATTTTCAAGATTAGTAAACAGCAGGTTGTTATATTCAACCAAAATGTATACTAATGTGCAATCATCAGTAGATAAGTATACTTCTGTATTTGGCAGATCTGCAGGTGAATACCTCGGAAAACAACTCAAAAAAATAAATCCAAACAATCGGGAAATATCAATTAAAGAGAAAAAAGTTTCACTTGATTTGATAAATTCCGTTTTATATCCGGTAAAAGATTTTCCGATTGATTTAGCGGAATCATTACTGAAGAAAATTCAAAAGAAAAAGCCGGATTCTATTACAGTATCTAAACTATTAAATTCAAATATAATAAAACAACGACGAAAAGCACGTTCAATAATTTCGAAAAATTCTGCGGTTGGAAACTGTTTAGAGAGCATGTCTTTATCAGAAAATGAAATATTTAAGATAGGACAAAACAGGTTAAATCCTGAAATCTCTAATTACAGTTCCGAAAAAGAACGTGCTGTAAGCAGGCTGGCATCAGGTTTGGTGCCGGCTGTCTTTTTTGCTAATGATGCTTATAACCAGTCAATGATGATTAACAATAATAAAAAAGAAGCAAAACTCGAAAAGAAAAAACGTTTTAAACAAGAAGTATCCAGAATTGGTATTATGGCTTATGCTCAGTACGTTGTATTAGGTGCTCTATCAAAATTCGTTAATAAAAATGCATTAACCTCTCTTGCGGTTACAACAGGTATCGTTGCAGGAACAGAAATGCTCTCAAGAGTGATTGCCGGAAAACCTGTAACATTTGTAAAATCAAAGCATCAAAACGATGAAGAACACCCGCTTGTTGATATAGCAAATGATAAAACAACTATCAAGCATTCTTCAAAAGCGTTAAAAATTGCTGCAGGTATGTTTGCGGCAGGAGCTGCTGCCGTTTCGTTTAAATCTTCTTCTTTCGGGAAAAAATTAACTCCTGCAATATCAAATATCTATAATAAACTTATAAAAAAAGATATTTATATTTCTAAAAAAGAATTTAATTCAATAATAAAAAAATTAAATGATAATGGATTTGAGAACCTGGCAAAAAAATATCAAACAATAGCAGCAAAACAAAATACGAAAAATATTTTTATCGGAACTCAAAACAGAAAAGGGGTATATACTGTCGTTGATTCAATTATAATGACACCAATAAAGGCAGTATATAATATTTCAACACTGCCTTTTAAAATGTTTTCAAAAAATAAAACACCTATCGTAAAACAGAGCGAAGAAAACTTATTACAGGGAATTTCATATATAAAATCTATTCAAAACAGACCTGATTTTAAAGAAAAACTAAACAAAAAAATCCTATCTTCTTTTGATAACAAAACCAAAACTAATTATTCAAATCATAATCTGGCAAAATACTCTAAAATCGCAACCAGCAGTGCTTCTTCTTATTTTATAGTTGCAGACAGTTACAATATGGTAATGCAAAAAGAAAACAATAAAGAGAATGCCAAAAAAGTTTCTAAGAAAGTTCTTCTGCAACGCGGGGTAAACATTGGCATGGGGGCTTATATTCTGACGATTTTAAATAATATGTTTAAAGTTAAATACAACAAATCACTATATTGTGTGGCTATGGTATCAGGTTTATTTGGATTATTAAATGAAGGCTTATCACGTCTTGTTGTCGGCATCCCTGTTACAGAGAAAACCAGAGAAGAACAATTAAAGTTTAAACAAGGTTATTCTAAAGTTATGAATAAATTTACTTAAATAAAACTTCCGCCTATTAAATGCCCGTCATTTATATCGTAAAGTACACATGCCTGCCCCTTTGCAATAGAGTTTACAGGTTCAAAAAAGTTTATATTTACCAGCGGTTCATTAATCGTAATATGAGCTTTTACGGGCTGCATGTTATATCTTATCTTTACCAGAGCATCAAATTCTTTATTTTTCAGCGGATATGAGAAATTAAAATTTTGCAGAGTCAATTCTTTTTTGTATGTTGCCTCTTTATTCCCGACATACACAATATTTTTATCAGCATTAATATCTATTACGTATAAAGGTTCCGGAGCCGCAATACCTATACCTTTTCGCTGACCTATCGTGTATTGAAAATATCCGTCATGTTTCCCTAGAATTCTTCCTGTCGAGATATCAACAAAATCACCTTGCTGCGCCTCAATTCTTTCAAGCAAATATTTTTTTGTTGTCATAGGCTTTTGTATAAAACATATATCCTGACTTTCTTTTGAAGATTTCGACGGCAGATTATTTTTTAAGGCAATTTCTCTAATCTGCACCTTCTCATACTCAAAAAGAGGAAATAAAGTTTTTGATAACTGGTTTTGATTTAATGAAAATAAAAAATATAACTGGTCCTTATTTTGATCTTTTGCAGGATAAAGTTTATAATAATCCCCTGCTTGTTTAATGTTGGCATAATGACCTGTAGCTATATATTCTGCATTTAGTTGATTTATTGCATAATCAAAGATTATTCCCCATTTTATAAATTTGTTGCACATAATACAAGGATTGGGGGTTTCTCCTGATTTATATGAATTATCAAAATAATTTATAACTTTTTCTTGAAACTCTTTTGCCGCATCAATTGTGTAATGTTCTATTCCAAGGTAGTCCGCAACTGATTTTGCATTTTGGATAACCGTATCGGAATTCTCATTATTGGTCATTTTACCGGTAATCCCAATAACATCATATCCTTGCTGCTTTAATAAATAAGCGGTAACACTGCTGTCAACTCCACCGCTTAATGCTACTGCAACTTTTTTACCCACCCCTAATAACTCCTTAAACCTTTTTCTGTGAGCATATATTCTGTAGACGTATCATCTGCTCCTTCATGAACACGGGTAATAAATTCTCTTGCTATAGCGCTTTGTAATACTGAATGATCAACTATCAACGTAAAGTTTTGCATAAGCTTGGCATTAATATGTTTAAGGTTGAATGTATTCATACTTTCATATTGTGCCAAATATTGCGCAGTAATTACAAGGTAATCTATTTTATCAAGTGCAGATTTACCTTCTACATACTCTATAAACCTCTGGTCTTTTAATACAGGTGTTTCATTTCCCGTATGTTCAATTTCTTTGTTTAAAATTTTGTCAAAATCAGGTTCTTGCTTGATTTCAGGCTCCGGATTTTGTAATGAATTTATTGTAATAGGTTTAACCGGTGCAATATCAATACTTTGAGGAATAATTTCTTCAGCATTTGTAATTACGGCAGTTTTTTCGGATTCCTTTATATGTTCAAATACAGCCGGTTTAACTTCTTGCTGTTCCGGCTCCGGCGCAGGATTGACTTGTTGAATTTCAATATCTTGCGGTAAGACTTCCGGTTCCTGAATATTTTCAACCGGAGAATTATTTTCTTGTTCAACCGGCTCTTGAATAACCGGCTGTGGTATAGCATTTAATTGTGAAGTTGAATTTGATGCTTGATTAATAATCATCCAGAGATGTTTTCTGACCATTTCTTTGTCGTCAGTTGTTAATTCAAGCTCTATCTTTCCTTTTTTTAAAATAATTGTATACATTTTTACCTATTGATTATTTTTTAATAATTCATCACGCCACTTGTTTAGCTGCTCTTCAACAAATTCAATATCATCAGATTTTAATTCTATTTCAATATCACCTTTTTTCATCTTAAAAACGTACTCGTGCATAATATTCCCCACTTATTTAAAATCTATTATACTAGTTAAGTTTACCTTAAATTAAAAAATTTTTCTTCCATATTACGATAATATTAACAAATATTACAATTTTTTAATAATTGTTTAAATTTTAGCAAAAATTCTTATTTTCAATACTTTTTTAAGATATAGTACAATCATAAGGTTAGGTTAAATTATTCCGTAAACGGTGTATTTATATATAGATTGTGTTAGTTAATTAGGAGTTATGGTAATGTCAGACGTGGCAAATTCAGTAGGAGATGACGTTTTTAGAAGTTTTAGGGGGAACAATAACCTTATTACAAAAAATGTTCAGCAGCAAAAAACGGTTAACCAACCGGTACAAACAGTTCAAACTCCCGCTAAAGAGGAGAAAAAGCATAAATTTGATATAGACAAAGCAATGCCTTATATTGCAACAGGTACTTCGGTTGCGGCAATAGGTGTTTCTGCGGCGGCTATTGCAACATCTGTCAAAAACTCAAGAAAATTAACTAAACAAATAAAATCGCTTGAACAATCGATAAAAACAGGGGAAGGAGCTGTAACACAGGATAAATTAAAAAGTGCTACAGCATTTGTTATCGGAATATTGGGAGCAGCAACCGGCGGTGCTGTTGTAAACCATTTTGACAGCAATAAAGATACCTTAAAAAATTTAGGTATGACGGATGAAGAAATAAAAAATGCAAAAAATAAAGCAGAATCTGCTGTAATAGAACGTGATAATAAAATAAGCAAGATAGAAGCAACCGCAAGTGATGCCGTAAGACGTTCAAATGAAGCAGATGCAAAAGCTCAGAATGCCGAAAACAGAGCAAATGGTGTTGACGGTAAAGCAAATCAGGCTATAGATACTGCAAATGCTGCAATGAGCCGTGTAAATTCAGTATCAAATCAAGCAAATCTTGCAATGAAAATTCACCGTCAGCCTTGGCACGGATTGAATTTGATGGTAGTAAATAACAATGAAAAATATATGAATAAGTCAAAAATCCAATCCGCAATGGATGATATTCATACAGCAGTTATTTATAGAATAGGCAGAAAAAATGGTCAAACTCAGCAAATAATTTCCGATTATCGTAAAAAATATGTGCCATTAATGAAATCTAATGCAGTTTGGGCATTAACAGCAGAATTTGACCCAATCAAGGCAGGCGGTTTAGGATCTGTCCCAATGGAGCTTCAAAACAACTTTACAGATATGGGAATAGATAACCCGGTATTTATACCTATGTATCAACAAAAAGGTAAGGCTGAATTTATTGAATACGGAGATGAAAAAAGCGGTAAGTCTTACAAATACATCTACGGCGGGGAAACTTTCAATTTGAAAAAGATGGCTGAAGTACCTGTTCAACAATACAGAGGTTCAAAGGTTATAAATCAAAATGTAGAATTTTATGTAGGTCATATTAAACGTCAAGGAATCGACGGAAAGAAAGCCGAAAATCCGAATCAAAGAATAATATTTGTAAAAAATACAGATAATTTTGGCGGAGATATTTACACCAACAACTTTAACGCAGATGAACCGGAAAAATTTGCATTCTTCTCTAAAGCAGTTTATCAATTAGCAGAGGCAAAAGTTTCTCAAGCTCTCGGCAAACCAAAAACAGGATTGGGCGAAATCAAAGTTGTTGATAAAGAAGCTTACGATTCTGTTAAACCACCTGTATCAATGATTCTTAATGACTGGCATGCTGCCTCTATGGCCGGCTTATTACGTTATAAAGCTCCTATGGAAAATGCTTATAACGTAATTGATGACGATGTAAAAGATGCTTTAAGAGATATGCCTCTTGTAATGATTGGTCATAATGCCGGTATTTCAGGCGGCACAAGGAACGACTCAATCGAAAGAAGTGACTTTGTTACAGAAAATATTATAAATACTCTTTATGACCAGTATGCATACGGCATTACCGAAAACGCATCAACAGGCAGTGAATATTCATCCGTTGATAATGCCGTTGTTTACGAAAAAGATAATGAAAATGACAGACAATTTAATAACCTTGCACACGGTATTTCATTATCAGATTACTTTGTTCCCGTATCAAAGAATTACGAAAAAGAATTAAAATCAGGTAAACAAGCTTCCGGCATGGCTTTTGATATTATAAAACGCCGCAGCGGAAATGACTCTATAAGAGGGGAAGTTAACGGCTTAGACAGAAATCTTAATACCACCGAAGCTAAAGCCGGCTGGTTAAAATCTAAGTTTGGTATAAATCTTCAAACTTATAACCATTTCACTCCTATTGATGAAGTAATGGAAGCCCGTCAGCATAACAAAATGGAATTTTATGATAACTTCTTAAAACCAATAATGGATAAAGAACCACCTAAAGGCGGATACAAATATCAATCAATAGGTGAGCCTGCTCAAATATCTAGAGAAGACTTTGAAAATGCGCCATTAATAGCTTTTGCGCATAGATTAACCGACCAAAAAGGTTTAGGAACATTCCAGAAAGCTGTTCAAGAAATGTTTAATACCTGGGATGAAAAACATCCGGGGCAACCGAAACCTGTTATTATTGCAGGCGGTGAATTAGAAGAAGTTCATGAAAGACAATTCCTTGAAGCATTGAAAAATCCTGATAATTATAAAAATAAAGATGATGTTAACAGAATTCAGGTTTTACAAGGATTTATGCCTAATCCATCATTATATTCGGCAGTAACTTATTTCTGTGCTCCGTCAACATTTGAACCTTGCGGATTGACTCAAGGAGAATGTTACGCAATGGGTACTCCAATTATTACAACAGCTACAGGCGGATTCGTTGATACTGTTAAAGACGGCGAAAACGGTTTTGTTGCAGAGTATGAAGGCAGTTTTGCAAACGATATTAAAAATCATAATCTCAAAGGTACTGAACACGAACAAAATTGGTTCCAACATTACGGTCATAAACTTTGTGATAAGTTCAACGAAGGCTTAGATGTATACTTTAATGATAAAGATAAATACAAATCGATTGTTAAGAATAACTTGGATTCAAATTTAAGCTGGAACAGAGGAACAATATATGATCCTATACATGGTTATATCAACAGACTTCAAATTACCAAAGAAGATATGATTGAAGCAAATGTTGCAGAAGAAAGACAACATATTCTGCCAATGGTTAAAGAATTTGATAAACTTCAAAAAACCGGGAAATTAGCTGATAATTCTAAGTTAATGGAGGTTATCAATAACAATAACAACGCAGCAGATAAAACCAATGCAGTATTTGAAGGAGTAATTTCATCTAACAATGATAAACAATCGAAGCTTGAAGAAAAAATTAAGATGATTGATTCTCTTTCAAGTGATTATAAATCTAAGATTAATATTGATGATAATGACAGCTCTTCAAAAGGTAAATTAGAAAATATTACGCTTAAACGCAATATAGAATCTGATAATCTTAATACTATAATTTCTGCAAACAGAGTTGTAGAAAAAGATAGAGCAATGTTAGACAAGATGCTTGAAGTTGTAAAACAAAACAATGCAGGCAATAAAGTTGATATGAAAGCTCCTGAGTTTAAAGAACTTAATTCCTGGAAAGATGAAATCATATCTAAATATGCAGCATAATTTTACCGATAACAATATAGAAGAGGCAGCAAAAGTTGCCTCTTTTTTGTTGAGATGATTTTAAAATTAATGTATAATAATTTCAGTTCAGTAATATTTGAGGGCTTAAAATGACAGAATTTAAAATAAAGTTCAGAGGCGTAAGAGGCAGCCATCCTGTCGCATCTCAGGAATTTCTAAAATATGGCGGCAATACATCTTGTGTTGAAGTAAATATAGATGGTCGTTTAATCATTTTAGATGCCGGCACCGGTTTGATTAATCTCGGAGATGAATTAATGCAGAATTATATTAATTCAGGAACTACGTTATCAAACCGAAAACCTGTAAGAGCAACTTTATTATTAAGTCATATACATCAGGATCACATAATGGGGCTGCCGTTTTGGGCGCCTTTGCATGTTGCTTCAACTCAATTACACGTATTTGGAAGTCCCGTTAATGGCGGCAATTTAGAAGAAGAACTTTCAGAAACTTTGTTTAATAAAACATTTCCTCTTGATGCCGGAGATATTGCTGCTGATGTCATTTGTTATGATATTAATGAAACAAATTACATTATTATAAAAAAAGATTTGAGCACCGTATTAATGAATGTTTGCGACTATATGAATTCAAAACATTCGGATGACGATATTGTTATTTCTTGTTATAAGTCTTATGCTCATCCTCAAAACGGGGTTTTAATATATAGAATTGAGTATAAGGGTAAATCTTTGGTTTATGCAACGGATAAAGAAAGTTATATTGGCGGAGATGTTAAGCTTGCAAAATTTGCAAGGAATTGCGATTGTTTAATTCACGATTCGCAGTATACGACAGAAGATTACCAGAGCTTGTATTCTCCAAAACAAGGTTTTGGACATTCAACTTTTGAGATGGCAAAAGAAGTTATGCAGCAAACAAATACAAAGAAATTAGTTTGTTTCCATTATGATCCGAAATATTCCGATGAGAAATTGGATTTAGTATCTGAAAGTTTTGCAGATGAAAACTTGATTTTTGCAAAAGAAGGATTAGAAATTATATTATAATGAAAAAAATATTTTCTATACTTATATGCATAATGATATTTTCGTGTGGATATCGCCGTCCTGATAAGTTTTATATTGATGCGGTGACAAATGCAACAAGGCACAACACTTTGGGAACGGAATATCTGTTGGAGAGATGTTATTATGCAGCAATACAGGAATTTAAGATTGCAATTAGTTTAAATCCTGATACACAAGCTAGTGCTGTATATTACAACAATTTAGGCGAAACGTATATGAAAATAGGATTCCCTAATTTGGCTCAGGATTGTTTTGAACGTGCTCTTAAATTATACGGATTGAATTTACAATATTATCAAAATTTAACAGCATGCTATAAAAAAATGCGGCTTACAAATAAAATGATTCCTAAGTATAAAGCATCTACAAATCCATTAGATAAGGTTATGCTTGGGCTTTTGTATGTAGAAACAGGCGATATTCAACGCGGAATAATGACATTGGATGATTTTTGTATGTCGGAGCCTGATTTAATATTGACTCAGGGGGTAAGGAATTATCTTAGGGATTTAACCAGAAAATAATTTGCCTGAATAACAAATTTTGTGATAAGATTTATTTGTTGGGCTGAAAGCCCAACCTACAAAAACTAAATACAATAGAATACGTCGATGTGGCACTCTGCCGCAGGAAAACAATTAAGTATTGTTTTCCGAGAGGGTACCCCTTGAGGGTACATCCGCCACAAAGACATTACTATAAAACATTGAAAATCAAATACAATAGTATACGTCGATGTGGCGGAATGGTAGACGTGCACGTTTGAGGGGCGTGTGGGGAAACCCGTGCGGGTTCAAGTCCCGCCATCGACAATTAAAAAAGAGTCCTTTTAGGGCTCTTTTTTATTGTCGTCAAGAGGATGCAGAACCCCAATGCGAAGCATTTCTAGGGTTCAGCGGATTTGCGGACGGACGACACGAACGAAGTGAGTTAGTCCGGATAGCGAACAGATTGAGCCGACTAAGCCGCAAGGCTTTCAGGCGAAACTCTGTGAGCGTGGAGCAAATCCAAGACAAGTCCCGCCGTCGACACCAGTTTTTTTTATGCTTGCTAACTATACAGGTTCAAGCTACACCTCAATAATCTTATCAATCTGTTGCATGAGGGTGTGGGTTGCTGAGAGGGCTTTAATGATTTTCTGGTAGTGCATTACATCTTCATAGTTCAGTATTCTGCCTTTGCGGTCTTTGAGCCATTTTTGTGCAGGCTGATAACCGCCTATATAGAAATTCCAAGCAATTTCAGACACGTTGTCAAAATACTGAGTCTTGTTGATATACACCTTGTTGTCTTTATATTCAGGTTTTACAATCTCATTATCACCGCTTACGGGATATGATGTTATAAATTCATTCACTACAGGTGACTCAAGCAGGTGTATTTCTCTAAGTTGCTTGCCAAGTTGAGCAACTTTAAAGAAAT
>CALUXY010000044.1 GCA_944324855.1 Candidatus Gastranaerophilales bacterium
CTTGTGAATTTAGACAATATTTAAATTAGTCCTACTGATTGATTACTGTTTTTAGGAGACAATGCAGAAACCCCAACACAAAGTGTCCAAAAAGATCAAACCATGTGGAACAAATAATCAAACCATGTGTTCTTTTACTGCAATGATGAGAAACCGCTTATTTCGCGGGTTGCGTGAGGGAGCTGAGGGCGAAGGCTTGACGTCTAAATTGTAGTATAACATTTTTTTAGTATAATTTTTGTATAAAACTTAATAACAAAATTTTCTAGGGTTCCGCAGATTGTTATCTGGCTGGTCCGAGAGAAAATTCACAAAAAATTTGTGTACACGGAAGGATAAAAGCCTGGGAGATATTAAATATCTCCCGGGCTTTTTAATAAAAGAAAGGAATTTAATATGCATTGGATTATCTTACTTATCGCAGGGTTATTTGAAATCAGCTGGGCTGTCGGATTAAAATTCTCTCATGGCTTCACTCAGATTATTCCGTCAATCATAACTGTTATTTGCATGGTTGCAAGCTTTTATTTTTTAGCGCTTGCCCTTAAACATCTGCCATTAGGAACCGCTTATGCAATCTGGACAGGAATTGGTACAATAGGTACCGTTATCTTTGGAATTATTTTATTCAAAGAGCCTGTAACAGCAATCAGACTGTTATGTATTGGATTAATTATCAGCGGAATTACTGGACTTAAATTGATAACACATTAAATTTATTTAAGATAAGAATAATTTGTTTCATATTTGAGATTCAATTTTGGTGCTGTTTCTATCCAATAATTGTGCATATACTTAATACCTTCTAACGTACCTTGATACTCACAAACCAAATCACGGGCAAAAAATTCACAGTTTTCATCAATTTTTGCCCATTTATCAGGCATGTGCTTTTTGGACTCTATGACAAGCGAATCCCACAAATTATGTCTCATTTTAGAAATAGTTATTTCATCGATAGGTTCAAAGTTATCAGTCTTTTCTAGAGATGAATACTCTCCGTTTATATTAATAGCTGTAACTTTTTTTACTGCAGATTTCTCATTTAGTGCACCAAAGTCAGGAAAGCTGATTGGGGTGCTATATCCGTTTCTTGCAGGATGTCCGTGCAAAACCGTATAATAAACTCCCGGAAGTCTTGTTCTCAAATAATCAAAATAAGATAAATTACCGTAAACAGCTCCAGCACTTCCGCGATACTCACCAAGAACATCATTACTATTGTTATCCAGATACACCATATATTCACAAGGGTATTCTTTTTTTAGATTTTTAACAATCTTTCCTACAGCATAGCTATAAGCATCATTTTTTGAATCAAAAGTTGTTTGTTCTGAAACAATACGCGGAGAATCATCAAAAAAATCATATACTTGAGGAGCAGCAATATTTAACCCGACCAAAGTACCAACAGAAGCTACTAAAAGCCTGTTTAAAATACATTTAGACGAAGTTTTTTGTTCAGAAATATCCGAAGAATCCGCTTTTGAAGGCTCTTTTGTTTTTATTCCTGAAAAATTTAAGCCGGGGTTATATAAAGAAGTACATTGATTGATAATCATATTCAATTAAAAACAAAAAATATATTTTTTTGCTAAATTTATTGAAATTGAAATAAAATCGTTGTATAAAAATAAAGAGTAAGTTTTATAAGGATAAGAAGAATGAACGAATATTTAAAAAGAGTACTCAATGAAACTAAGTCAAAAAATATAAATGAACCAGAATTTCTACAAGCAGTACAGGAAGTTTTATCATCTCTTGAACCGGTTATTGATGCACACGATGATTATGAAAAAAATGCATTTTTAGAACGCATGGTTGAACCTGAAAGAATTATAACATTCAGAGTTCCATGGATGGATGATAACGGACAGGTTCATGTAAATAGAGGTTATAGAGTACAATTTAGTTCATTAATCGGCCCTTATAAGGGCGGCTTAAGATTCCACCCGAGCGTAAACCAAAGTATTATGAAATTTTTAGGTTTCGAACAAATATTTAAAAATGCCTTAACCGGTTTACCAATAGGCGGCGGTAAAGGCGGAAGCGATTTTAACCCGAAAGGAAAATCAGACAATGAAATCATGAGATTTTGTCAAAGTTTTATGACAGAATTATACCGTCATATCGGGCAAGATGTTGACGTACCGGCCGGGGATATTGGAGTCGGAGCAAGAGAAATCGGTTACTTATTCGGACAATACAAACGTATAAAAGATACCTTTGAAGGCGGAGTATTAACAGGTAAAGATATCGTTTACGGAGGTTCTTTAGCAAGAAAAGAAGCCACCGGCTATGGATTAATTTTCTTTATGAGAGAAATGCTAAAACATCATAATAACACACTTCAAGGAAAAACAGTTACAATTTCAGGTTCCGGGAATGTTGCAATTTATGCCTGCGAAAAAGCTATGGAATACGGAGCCAAAGTTGTTGCAATGTGTGACTCAAATGGCTGTATACATGATAAGAATGGTATTGATTTAGAGCTTATCAAACAAATCAAAGAAGTAAAAAGAGGACGTATCAAAGAATATTTGGAAAGACATCCAGATGCAGAATACATTGAAACAACCAGCGAAGATTTCCCTATCTGGGATATAAAAGCTGATATTGCATTACCTTGCGCAACACAAAATGAAGTAACCTTAAATTCTGCAAAAAAACTTGTTGCAAATGGTGTTATTGCTATCGGCGAAGGAGCTAATATGCCTTGTACGGCGGAAGCTACAGAATACTTCCTTAAAAACAATGTTCTTGTTGCGCCGGCAAAAGCCGCAAATGCAGGCGGAGTAGCAACATCTGCAATTGAAATGTCTCAAAACAGCATGAGATATTCTTACTCCTTTGAAGAAGTTGAAGAAAAACTTGATAAAATTATGACAAATATTTTTGAATCTTGTAAAAAAGCAAGCGACCAATACGGTTGCAGCGGGAACTACGTTGCAGGGGCAAACATTGCAGCCTTCCAAAAACTGGCAAAAGCAATGAGAGCACAAGGTATAGTTTAATAGTTTATAAATTCCCTGATATTATTATCAGGGAATTTTAATATGAATAAGAAAGAGTTAACGATGTTAAAAGATTTATTAGAAAAAAGACAATGTTTCAAACTCGTATGCGGAGCAGGAAACGAAGATGCAGAAGAAGTAGAAAGACTTGTTACACTGTATTCAAAAGCAGGATGTATGTTTTTTGATTTATGCGCAAAACCGGAAATTGTAGATGCAGCAAAAAGAGGACTTGAAAGAGCCGGAATTAAAGAAAACCGATACTTATGTGTAAGTGTCGGCATAGACGGCGACCCGCATATAACTAAAGCTGTTATTGCCCAAACAAAATGCGTAAAATGCGGAAAATGTAAATCAATTTGTCCGCATGATGCAATAATTGAACTTGATAAATACAAAGTCAAGAAGGAAAGATGTTTAGGCTGTACCCAATGTGCCAATCAATGTCCGAAAGGTGCAATTGAAATGGTGAGCCAGTTAATGGACTATAAAGATGCCCTGCCAAAACTTATTGCTAAAGGTATTGATTGTATAGAATTTCATGCGATATCTGAAGACGAAAGAGATGTCAATGAAAAATGGCTGCAGATAAATGAACAATTTGACGGTATGCTTTGTATTTCAATCGACCGTTCAGAACTCGGGGACAGAAAACTTAAAGAACGTGTTAAAAGAATGCTTTCAATAAGAGAGCCGTATACAACAATTATACAAGCTGACGGTATTGCAATGAGCGGAAGTAACGACGAATTCGGAACAACACTTCAATCGGTTGCAACAGCACAACTGTTCCAAAACGCAAATTTCCCGGCATACATTATGATGTCAGGCGGCACAAATACAAAATCAACAGAACTTGCTAAAATGTGCGGAGTAAGACCTCACTGTCTTGCGGTAGGCTCTTATGCCAGAAAAATAGTAAAAGAATATCTCGTAAGAGATGATTTTTACACTAATGAAGAAAACATGGCAAAGGCTGTAAAAATTGCAAAGAACCTGATTGATACATCATTGGAGAATATGCGTGATTAAACTTAAAACCAAAGATTGGGAAATTGATAACATAGAAACCATACTTTTTGACAAAGACGGAACGTTTATTGATTTACATTATTTTTGGGGCAAGATGACTGAATTGAGGGCAAAAGAAGTTATAGAGCGATTTAAAATGGATAACAACCTATTTTCTAAACTCTGTTTGTACCTCGGATACAATATTGAAACCGGTAAAATGCTGAAAGACGGTATAACTGCACTTTATTCCAGACCGAAAATAATTGATATTTTCTGCAGTAATCTAAAAGAATGCGGGATTAATACAACACATCAAGAGATTGAAAAAATATTTGATTACATAAATACCGTATTTTATAAAGATATGGAAAAATACACAAAACCGATAGAAAGTGCGATTGATTTTATACGCAAAGTGAATCGCCACGGAATAAAGTGCGGAATTGTTACATCTGATTCAAAAGAATCAACACTTTTGACATTAAAACATTTTCACTGGGAATACTTATTCAAATCAGTAATCGGCAGGGAATCAACCACGGAGCATAAAGAAAGCGGTATTCCGGCCAAAATGGCATTAGAGGAACTCGGAGCAAATCCTAAAACAACAATTATGATAGGCGATGCACCAATGGATTATTTGGCAGCAATAAATGCCGGAATTGAAAAAACTATTCTGGCTGCAACAGGACAAATTGAAAAAGAATCACTGTTAGAAACATCACCTTATGTAGTTAATTCGTTAAGTGAAATTGAAATAGAATAGTTTTATTTATTATAAATACTCTTTGCACGTTTAACTATAGCCTTATATTGAGGTCTAAGTTTCTTAAGAGAGGAAAACATATCCATTGCAATATCCGATAAAAATGCTAAACTTCCTACAGAAACAGCACCTTCCACAGGCTGTTTTGCCGCAAAACATTTTATTGTTGCAACACCGCTTACACCGGCACCAACACTAGCCGCCGCTGCAGACTTGCGTAAATTTCTATACTGTCTTGTGATAGCATTACCCGGTTTAATCTTTAATACATTCATTTTAATAAGTCCCTGATTTTTTATAAATACTCTTTGCACGTCTAACTATAGCCTTATATTGGGGTCTGAGTTTTTTTAATGAAGAAAACATATCCATTGCTCTATCATAAAAAATAGCAAAACCGCCGCAAGATAACACCGTTTCCAGAGGTTGTTTTGTATTATAAGAATGGACAAAAACCGCTGTTGATGCCGTTGCTGCAGCAGTATTCATTACAAATTTTTTACGTGTATTTCTATACTGTCTTGTAATAGCATTACCTGATTGTATTTTAAAAATCTTCATATAATATTCTCACTAATTATCCTAATTAGTATAATACACATAAAAATATTTTTTGCTAATATATTAACTTTTTTTAATAACTATCCCAAAATACAAAAATATGTGAAAATAGATTTGTATAAATAAGGAGGAGAATTAAATGAAAGACAAGACTTTTTTAATGATTCCTGGTCCGACACCGGTACCTGAATCTGTAATGATGGAAATAGCAAAACACCCTATAGGACACAGATCCTCCGAATTCTCCTCAATATTAAAGGAAGTGTACGAAAATCTTAAATACGTTTTTCAAACAAAAAACCATGTATTTTTATTTACATCAAGCGGTACCGGAGCAATGTGTGCAGCACTTGAAAACCTGATAAATGAAGGCGATAACGTATTATGTTTATCACTCGGGAATTTTGGCAACCGCTGGGCAAAGATTGCGGAATCAAGAGGGGCAGTTGTCGAAAAAATAGAAGTTGAACCGGGAGAAGTTATTAATCCGGAAGTTCTAAGAAAACGCCTTGCTGAAGATACCGATAAAAAAATCAAGATTGTAACACTAACTCACAGTGAAACATCAACAGGTGCAGCGAATGATATAAAAACATTATGTTCAATAATTAGAGAACACGGAGCCATTTCGGTAGTTGACGGTGTAACATCTGTTTGTGCAATGCCTTGTAAACCTGATGAATGGGGAATTGATGTTCTGGTTTCAGGTTCACAAAAAGGTTTTATGATTCCGCCGGGATTAGCATTTTTAACCTGTAACGATAGAGCCTGGAAAGTTTATGAACAATGCAAGCACCCTAGTTTCTATTTTGATTGGGCAGCACATAAAAAAGCTGTAGAAGGAGATACAACACCATTTACACCTGCTGTAAACCTTATTGTAGGACTTAATCAGGCACTTAAAATGATTAAAGAAGAAGGAATCGAAAACATGAACGCCCGCCATAAACGTCACTCAATGGCTTTAAGAAAGGCATTAAGAGCTGTTAATCTTGAACTTCTGGTAAAAGATGATAAAAATGCAAGCTACTCAATAACTTCAATATTACCTCCTGAAGGAATTTCTGTTCCTGATATCAGAAGCACTATGAAAAAAGACTATGATATCGTTGTAGCAAACGGTCAAAACAAACTCAAAGACAAAATCTTTAGAATGGGAACACTTGGTTTTGTATGTGACAGAGATTTGATAGCCGCTGTAGGAGCTCTTGAAGCAACATTATACAAACTCGGTCACAAGTTTGAGTTAGGCAAAGGAGTACAAACACTTATTCAAGAATTAAAGGAGATATAATGAAGGTTTTAGTCACAGATAAAATAAATGAATCAGCAGGAAATATTATTTCTCCTGTTGCAGAAGTTGATTTTCTACCGACCATGCCGGAAGATGAACTTGTAAAAATCATTCCGCAATACGATGCATTAATGGTAAGAAGTCAGACAAAAGTTACACCTAAAATAATAGAAGCCGCGAATAATCTAAAAATAATCGGCAGAGCCGGAGTCGGGGTTGATAATATTGACCTTGATGCAGCCACACAAAAAGGGATTATTGTTGTAAATTCTCCAGACGGAAATACAATGGCGGCCGCAGAACATACGATTGCTCTAATGCTTGCAATGGCTAGAAACATTGCGCCAGCTGCAACTTCAACTAAAGAAGGAAAGTGGGACAGAAGTAAATTCACAGGCTGCGAACTTTATAACAAGACACTCGGGATTATAGGGCTTGGGAAAATAGGTTCACACGTTGCAGAAGTTGCAAAAGCATTAGGAATGAAACCTGTGGTATTTGACCCGTTTGCCTCTAAAGAAATTGTTGAAAAAATGGGCGGTGAATACGTTCAAAGCCTTGATGATTTCTGGGGAAAATGTGATTTTATAACCGTTCACGTTCCAAAAACAAAAGATACTATTAATATGATAAATAAAGATACCATTGCAAAGATGAAGCAAGGTGTACGTCTTGTAAACTGTGCAAGAGGCGGAATTATAAACGAACAGGATTTAAAAGATGCAATCGAATCAGGCAAAGTTGCCTCTGCAGCTATTGATGTTTACGAAAATGAACCTCATATTGAAGAATGCCCGCTAATTAATTGTACAGGAAACATTGTGCTAACACCGCACCTTGGAGCAAGTACGCAGGAAGCACAAATGAATGTTGCAGTTGACGTTGCAGAACAAATAAAAGAAGTTTTATCAGGCGGATCTGCATCCTCTGCAGTTAATATTCCGTCATTACGCCCTGATAAACTTGAACCGGTAAAAGATTATATGCAGATTGCAGAAAACTCGGGCGAACTTGCAATGCAGATTTCAAAAGGCAGTATAAAATCTATTGAAATCACGGCGCAAGGAGAACTTGCAGAACTTGATATTCAACCTTTGGAAGTCGCAGTATTAAAAGGAGTGCTCTCCTCAATACTGGAAGGTGTAAATTATGTAAACGCACCTGTCATTGCAAAGAAAAGAGGTATTGATATAATCTCAACCCGTTCAAAGAAAAAATGTAACTTTGCAGGACTTTTAACAATCAAACTAACAACCGATAAAGAGACAACGACCGTTGCAGGAGCACTGGTGGCGAAAGACATTCCAAGAATTGTTAAAATTAACGATTACGAAACAAGTATTCGCCCTCAAAGACATATGCTGCTTGTTCCGCACGTTAACCAGCCGTCTATGATTGCCAAAGTTGCGCAGGTCATCGGAGAAAATAATATCAATATCGGCTCTATGAACGTTGTACAAAAGAACGATAAACATGAAACAGAGTCAATAATGGTTATTAACGTAGATTCAGGAGTGAATGATAAGACCTTATCAGGTATTTCTGAAATAGATGGGGTACATGATCCTAAATACGTTAATCTGACAGGACAGGATTAGGATATGAAATTAGCGGTATTTGACTTTGATTCCACACTGATGGACGGTGAAACAATTGAGTTTTTAGCACGTGAAGTCGGTATTGAAGATAAAGTAAGAGATATTACGACAAAAGCTATGCAGGGTGAACTTGATTTCTTTGAAAGTTTACAAAAACGTGTTTCGCTGCTAAAAGGACTCAAAGTCGATACTGTTAATAAAATTTGTGAAGGTTTACCGCTCATGCCGGGAGCAAAAGAAACTGTACAAGAGTTAAAAAAGAGAGGGTACAAAGTTGTTTGTTTCTCAGGCGGGTTCAAAAATGCAACCGTTCCTTTTGCCGAAAAACTCGGACTTGACGGAGAATTTTCAAATATTTTGCATTCTAAAGACGGTATTCTGACAGGATTTGTCGGCGGAGAAATGATGTTTAACAACTCCAAAGGACAAATGCTTAAAAGACTGCAAAACATCCTTGGCATCACACCTTCTGACACACTGGTCATAGGAGATGGAGCAAACGATTTAAGTATGTTTAAATATGCAGATAATCGTGTTTCTTTCTGCGGTAAACCAATACTTGAAAAAGAAGCAAATATTGTAATTAAAGAAAAAGATTTAAGATTACTTCTTCCAAGCTTTTAATCTTGGTATCCAACGCGGCACTTTTCTCATATACTCGACATATTCATCCCCAAAACGTTCTTTTAGCTGCCGTTCTTCAAATAGCGGGAAATAAATAGCGTTTAATATAAAAAATCCGCCGAACCAGCATAGTATCGCAAAAGAGTTTAATATAAGACTTTCTGCAAGTAATATTGATAAGACTGCCGTAATCATAGGGTTTCTAACATATTTATAAGGTCCTTCCGCTACAAGAAATTTAGGCGGAGCCCAGGGAGCAGCAGTACCTTTACCGATATTATTAAATAAACGCATTGTCCAAATTGCAAACGTTAAACCGAATATCAAAAATAAAATTCCAATAACAACAGGAATAAATCCATTAAACGAATACTTGTAATTAGAGAAATACAGAATCAAAGCAGGTATTATCACCAGTACATTAAAAGGGAGTATAACAATTGCTTTAATCCATTCTTTCATTATTTATTTTCTCTTAATCTTGTGATGAAATTCTTTAGCCGCTCCATAGCAATTTTTAATGTCTCGAGAGAATAAGCGTAAGAAATTCTTAAAAATCCTTCTCCGCTGTCACCAAATGCAGTCCCCGGAACAGTTGCAACTTTTTCTTCTTTTAAAAATCTTGTTGCAAATTCTTCACTTGTCATACCAAATTCTTTTATACAAGGAAAAACATAAAATGCCCCGTACGGTTCAAAGCACGCAAGCCCCATTTCTTTGAATGCATTCATTAAAAATCTGCGTCGCTGATTGTAAGCGGTTTTCATTTCCAGAATATCATCATCACCGTTTTTTAATGCTTCAACAGCTGCATACTGGCTTGTTGTCGGGGCACACATAATTGCATACTGATGAATCTTTGTCATCTGTTTAATGATTTCTTTCGGTCCGCAGGCGTAACCTAATCTCCAGCCGGTCATTGCATAAGCTTTTGAAAACCCGTTAATAAGAATTGTTCTTTCTTTCATGCCGGGTATTGAAATTATTGAAACGTGCTTATCCTTGTATGTCAATTCCGCATAAATTTCATCAGACATAACAAAGATATCTTTTTCCATAACAACTCTGGCTATTTTTTCCAAATCCTCTTTCTCCATAATAGCCCCTGTCGGATTATTAGGGAAAGGGAGAACAAGAATCTTTGTTTTATCTGTAATTGCATTAAGTAATTCTTCTGCAGTCAATCTGAATTCATTTTCCGCTTTTAGATTGATGATAACAGGTTTTGCCCCTGCAAGTATTGCGCAAGGTTCATACGAAACGTAACTCGGCTGCGGAATAATAACTTCATCCCCGGGGTTGAGCATAGCACGAAAACCTATATCAATAGCTTCTGAGCCGCCAACAGTTACGAGAACATCTGTATCAGGGCTATATTCAACATTTTGCGAACGTTTGACATAGTTACAAATTTCAACTTTTAATTCTTTCAAACCTGAATTTGAGGTATAAAAAGTTCGTCCTTTTTCAAGAGAATAAATCCCCTCATCTCTGATATGCCATGGAGTATCAAAATCAGGTTCTCCAACCCCTAAAGATATTGCATCTTTCATTTCAGATACTATATCAAAAAACTTTCTGATACCGGACGGCTTTATATTTACGATTGTATCTGACAGAGGATTTCTCATGGAGTAATTACCTCTCTTTTATCTTCATATTTTTCTGATAACATTATTCCGTGGTCTTTGTATTTCTTTAGAATAAAGTGTGTTGCCGTACTCAAAACGCTATCCAGTGTGGAAAGTTTATCGGATACGAAATTGGCAATTTCTTTAAGAGATTTTTCCTCTAATATCACAAGCAGGTCAAAACCTCCGGAAATAAGGTAAACCGCACGAACTTCCGGATATTTATAAATACGTTCCGCAATATTATCAAACCCTTGTCCTCTTTGAGGAGTTACTCTTACTTCAATCAATGCGGTAACTTTTTCAATATCGGTTTTTTCCCAATTGATAAGTGTATGGAATCCGCAAATTATACCTTCGTCTTGAAGTTTTGCAAGTTCGTTTATAATATCAATCTCTTCTACACCTAATAAAACAGCCAGTTCTTTTGTATCAATACGACTGTTTTTTTCAATTATTGCCAACAATTCGTCTCTCATATCATCTCCTTTATAAGTATATTTTAATACAAATATATTCTTATTTAATACGTTTTAAAGATGATAAGAAATTATTATGTTCTACATCGCCGTCAACTTTAGTTAAGAAAATTTGACAGTCTTTATCTTCTGCATCGATATCAGGCAGTTGTTCAATTTCTGCAGCATAATAATTTGATTCGTTTGAATTGCCAAGAGGAATTCTGTTTGCTAAAGCATTTAATGAAATATTTCTCAAAACTCCTGATGCACCTTTTTTCTTATTAGACATCTTTGTATAAATACGTAATATAGCATCTCTTGATTCTAAATCAAATGTTCCTATTATAAATGAACTTAATTGCGATGCTCTCGATTTTATTTTTAAAGGAACAATTTTGTTATCTTTAAGAGTCAATTCACCGTGTATTCTGTCAAAATTACCTTCCGGAATGTTTACCAAATCAAAAAGGGTTGATGGACTAATCATTGCCATAGGATTTCTGAATAACGCAGCAAACTTAAGAACATATTCCAAAAATCCGACTTTTCCTATAGTACCGTTTTGAATATCAAATTTAATAACACCGTTTAGTTTGAAGGAGTCATCAGTATTAAGTTCAATCAAACCTTTTGCTTTTCCGGAGATTTCCTTTTTAAGGTTTAATAAAGATGTTGCGATAATATCGGAATTGACATCTTTTACACCCAATCGGACATAATATTTATGTTTCATCAAATCGCAACGGACTTTAAGAGTTGAAATACCTTCAGCAAAATCAAATTTATTTGATTGAATTTGTAATACCCCATGTTTATCCAGTGTAAGCAGGGCATGGAGATTTCCCATATTAATCGCATTAAATACTGCTTTTTTCATATGGAATTTACAATCTTCTATAATGATTAACCCCGTATCAAATACGTATGCATCATCAGCTTCTGCAGCTTCATCATCAACATCAACATTTGATTCTGCAACTATCGGCTGAGATTTAACAGCTTGAGTATTTTGCTGGTTAAATGATTTCAAGATTTTTGCAATATCTATAAAATCAACGCCTAAGTCAACATCTGTCACGACTATAGGGAATATAAGAGCGTTTCTTAATTCCCCGTCAAATTTGTAATGAGAACGTTTAAATCTGCCGTAAGATGACAAATGTATATGTTTTTTATCAGTTTTAATATCAGCATTTTCTATCTTTAAACGTAATGCAGGAATGCGAATATCTTTTGCAGCCATATTGGCAACCAATACCGGATATTTACCCCTGTTATTCACATAAATATGACCCTGTACGTTACCTTTTCTGAAAAATCTTTTGCCCGCAAAAAGATTAAAGAATTCACTCGGCAGCGGTTCAGGAATAGTCACTCCCATATCAAGAACTTTAAGTTTTTTGCAGTCAAAGTTTCCGCTTAAGAACATAATTGAGCGGCGTTTAATTTCTTTTTCTTTCATCTCACCGATGTAATAATCAATTGCATTGATTTTCAACATCATATCCTCAAAATGTAAATCAGCCTTGACAATTCTCTCAAAATTCTTTGGCGATAATGACATTTTATCAACTAAAATATCTTCGCCCGGCAACAATCTGGAATACCCGATAATATCAAACTTGTTATTCTTTGATTTGATAATAATTCTGGTTCCGGCATCACCGATTAAATTTAGAGGAATCCCAACCATTTTGGTTAAATATTTACTTGTGAATTCATCAGTGATAAAAGTATTTGCAACAATATTCATATCCATTGTTTTAAGATAATCTTTGATTTCACCCGTAAAATCAATACTTTCTGTTTTCGGATTGCTGCAATAATAGCCTTTGAAATCTTTTAACTGAATTTTCTTATTATCAATAAGTACAGTACCTTGAGTCAAAGTTACAGGAAGATTATTCAACGGCACAAAATGCATCTTGAATTCTTTTAGATTAATATTTCCGTCGAGTTTTTTCTTTTTAAGATGGAAATTAAAATCAAATTTCCCTCTCATATCTGTACTGATACAAGATAACATCTCTTTACCATTCGGGATTACAAGATTAGCTTCTACAAAGCGTAAAACATCTTTCAGATAAAAATCTTTTGAATAAACGGATAAATCATATTTTATTCTTCTGTTTGCAACCAGCTTAACAAATAATTTTGATTTATTAATATAAACAGGCAAGTCATTAATAAACAAAGTTTTATGACTTATTTTAACTTTTCCTCTGTCTAATAAAACGATTCTGATATTTTCATTATTTTTGTGTAAATCAACTAATACCTTGAAATATACTCTTCTATCAACCTTTTTTGCATTGTTTGTGCCAACATCTTTGGCTAAAATATGAAGATTAGTATCTTTATCTAAATTATAAACAATTTCCGCATTTCTAACATAAAGAAGCGCATCAAATATATCAATATTCCAGTTTAATTTAGCCGCCGGCTTTTTCTTTTCTTGTTTTGGGGCAAGCGCCATAAGTTTATTTACATCGGCATAAAAAGAATCAAAACCGAAACGTTTTATGATAATACGCTTAATAATTAAATCCCTGAATGAAATAATAGTATTTAAGTTTTTTACTTCTAATAATCTTTCATTATTTTTTGTTAACTTAAACTCTTTTACTTTAAAAGTAATTACAGGGGCAACGCTTGTTTTTAATTCAGGTGAATCAATTGCAAGATTAAGTTTCATCGTATCATAGAGTGTTTTTTCTGCGAAACTGATTACTTTCGGATTTGAAACCGCTGCAGGCAGAGCCCACAAATAAATAATGTACCAGCCTGCGATTAATAAAACAATAATAGAAATAATTGTATACAAAGCTTTTTTAGATAAATTTACCATGTTACCCTCTCTATAGATTCTGTTATATTTTTATGATATCATGCTTATATGAAAAAGTTATTATTTTTAATCGGGTTAGCTTTATTATTTCAAAATTTTGTATTTGCAGCAGATACAAATATACAAACATTTAGTAATGACGAAGGATTATTCGGTCTTAAAAACAAAACAACAGGTGCGGTTATTGTTGAACCTATGTACCGAAAACTTATTCCTATTGGAGATTATTCCTGGATTGCAGCAAAGAAAACAAGATACGGTTTGATTGATAATACCGGTTTTGAGCTTGTTCCAATGAAATACAGACACGCTGACAGAGTACTCGGGAAATATGCAAAACTCGGAAATGATAACGACTATGGATTGTATGATGAAAAAGGGAATGTAATACTTCCTCAAATGTATTCTTCAATAGAACTTTTATACGGCAACATGCTTTTGACCTGTAAAAAGTACAAATACGGAGTAACTGATTTAAACGGAAATATTTTACTTCCTAACGAATTTGACGATATTTATATGCCGGATAAAGAATCTTTGCGGATTTTATATAAAGGTGAATGGTACGAATTTGAAAAAGCATCACCGGATAATATTGTACCGCCAAATTCTAAACATATAAAAATTGCAGATACAGATGTAACATTTACTAAATTAGTAACAGATACCGGTATTGCATCAGGATACTATACACTTACAACAGCAGATTATATTCTTAAGATAATATCTTCTATATCGCCGGCGTATGAACAAACTATTGATGATTTAATGTTATCGCACGGTGCAGATACAGTAAATATCGTTATGAAAATGACATGGCTGCCGCAATTCCCGTTTGTTTATGTAAAAAAATACATAAATAACCTTATGGCTCCAAATAACGGCCCTTTGTCGCCTATTAGGCAAAATATGCAGCGAAAATTAGCAAACTAGAACATATTTTTTGAATCAGGGAAATACGGGAATATTTGTTTTAGAGCATTTTGACCTTTAAAATACTCTTTATATGCTTTAAAACCTGCTTCATTTGCTTTAATTTCTAAATAATTTTCATCGTGCTTAACTGCATAATCAGGTTCAAAAGGCATTGGATAACTTTTTTGCGCCTCAAAACATCTTATCGCTTCAAACCTTTCATTCTTATCCTTAATTTTTCCGAATTTTTCTCTGCATTTTAATTCATAACCGCTTTCACCGCCGGTTAAACGTCCGATAAGAGAATGTTGTGCAGCATGTTCAACCTCATGAGCTGCAACCATAACTATCGGCTTATATTCAGGAACCTTACGCCAGCGAATAGCAGAATCCATAGAAGAAAAATGTGCTGCTGCATCTGCTCCGACCTCATGAGATGGAATCTGTACTTTCAAGCCTAAATTATCAAGTCCTTTTTTACGTAAAAAGAAATATGATAATTCTCTGCATTTTTCTTCATCCGTTAAAAACCTATAAGGAAAAAATTCATCATTACTTAAAATTGAAACATTAGGAGAATTAGAGAGTTGTTCTACTTTATATTTATGAGAGTTTTGATTTATTCGTAAGTTAAGTATCTTTTTATTTGTTTTATTTTCTTTATTTTTATTTAGAGGATATTCAATAATAGATATATCACGAGATTTATTATTATAAACAGTTTTAAAAACAGCTAATTTTTTTGCAGACTTTACATCGGTTACACATTGCATTTCGTCAGATAATTTTTTCCAGCGGCCAAATGCAGATATAAATTTCAAACTCTCATCAGCTAAATCATTATCCGAACGTTTTAAACCTTCTACTGATATATTTCTAATATTTACGGTTTGATTATTGGAATTAATATCCTTGCCGTAACTATAAGTCCTCATTTTATAATCAATATCTACACCATTAAAACATTTTGCAAGCGGTCGATTCTGTTCATCATAAAATGTTGTTATTTCTTTAAAATAGTTTGGTTTAGATTTCTTCCCGATTTTAACAACACTGAATGAGGAAGAATTAGAACAAACTGCCCATGATGATGGAGATAGTTCTGATATAGGAAGTTTTTCCGTTTTACTGATTAAAAAATAATCATGCTTTGGAGAACGCTCAAAAAAATTCTTAATTGAATATTTACAAATTTGTTTTGCATCATTATAAAATTTAATCGGGCTAAATTTAATCATCATATTAAAATGAAAACAGCTAAATATATTTTTTGCTGTTTAAATCAAATTCAACGCAACGGACGGCGATTGATTCGCTGTTGCAAGCAAGGTTGCCGATGCCTGCTGCAGAATCTGCGCCCTGATAAAATCTGACGAAACCTTTGCGATATCTGCATCTTTGATTTTTAATACCATCACGCAACCTCGCTTTCGGTGTAAATGATTGTGTTGGAACTAGGACACTCTTTGTAAGGAGAATACAACCTGAAAAAGTATTAGTTTTTACAAAGATTAAGATTAATATCCAAAACTCCGCTCTCTGCTCACTCCTCGCTCGAACCAGGTAAAGCTCCGCTTTGCAGGTTCTCGTCCAGCAGGTAAATGATACATGAAGTAAACTACTTAAACGGTAACATTATCTTTTCTTTTTGGTTACTTTTTCTTTTTAGTAAAGAAAAAGTAACTGGGCGATACTGGACTGTCTTGTATTTCCTCCACGCTCACAGAGTTTCGCCTGCGGAGCATAGCTC
>CALUXY010000045.1 GCA_944324855.1 Candidatus Gastranaerophilales bacterium
GTTGTCGGAATTGCAACCAGCTTTTTAGTTGATTTAATCTGCCATTTATAAGCCTTCGCAAAATCAATTACACTTCCGCCGCCTATTGCCAGGATTAAATCATAATCATTAGATATTTTATTGATTGCAATTTTTACTTCTTCATCTTTTGGATTAGTTGAAAAATCACTATAATATTGAATATTTATCCCATTCAACTGCTGTTCAATAATAGGTTTTATATTTTCATAAGAATATTTCCCTCTGAAAATCAGAACATTTTGTGCATTTTTAAGTTTCACTATTTTAGATAAATTTTCTATAGCCCCTCTATAACAGAAATCCACCTGATTTAAATTTGCCATAAATATCTTTTTATTTTCTTGCGGTTTTTCTTTTGGTCTGCCTAAATCGCTTCTTGCTCCGCATTTAACTTTTATTTCAAGTAATGCTGTATGAGTACTGTTGATAAATTCAGGTAGTATTTCATTTAAATCATTTAAATTTGAAACGGAATAAACATTTTTATAACCGGCATTAAATGCAATTTGTGGAATATTCGCATTATTGGCTGTTGTTGGCTGACCGCCGACAGAATCGTGAGCTTCGTTATTATAAACTATATGTTTAAAATTTTTGAGTTTCTTGGATGCATTTACAACAGTTGAGCCCATATGCATTAAAAACGCCCCGTCTCCGTCAAAACAATAAATGTTTCTATCAGGTTTTTCTAATGCAATCCCAAGTGCAATTGAACTTGCGTGCCCCATTGAACCAACCGTTAAAAAATCCTGTTTATGACCTTGTCCTAAGCGTTCTCTTGTTTCATAAACTTCTCTTGAAATATGCCCTGTTGTTGAAATAACAATATCAGATAACGAAAGAGATTTTATAACTGTTTCAATAGCTGTTTCACGACTCAGATTATAACTATTCTGATTTTTTGTTTGTAATTCATATTTTTCAAATAATCCTTTTTTAACAATAAAGGCAAAAGGTCTATTTGTTTCTTTCATATATTGTATTGCTTTTATTATTACAGGTTCTGCCTGTTCAAAATCTTCCGGCAATATTTCCCATTTAATTCCCATCGCATCAAGAAGTTTATCAGTTACTTTCCCCTGTTTGATATGCTGCGGCTCGTCTTTTTTATCAGGCTCTCCACGCCAGCCTATTAACATCAAAAGCGGAATATTATACACTTCTTCATCGGTCAAGGATAATAACGGATTAACACAATTTCCGATTCCTGAATTCTGCATATAAACAAGAGCCGGATTTCCTGTTGCAAGATAATGTCCGGCAGCAAGTGCGATTGCATTACCTTCATTTGCAGTTATTGTATGTTCTTTTACCGTTGTATTATCCGTAACATACGCACAGAAATCTTTGAGTAAACTGTCAGGTACTCCTGCAAAACAATCTATATTATTATCTATCAGCAAATTAAATAACTGTTTTGGTTTCATTTATTTTGCCCCCGGGATTAAAGTAATAATATCTTTTATCTTCATGCAATATTCATCGGATGCTTCTTTACAGCGATGGTTTTCAAGGATTGATTTTGCTGTATTTACCATTGCAGGATATGCCGAGCGCAACAAATGGTTTGCATAAATAACAACATTAATATTGTTCTCAATTAACTCTTTTTCAGTTACTTGACTGTATGAAGATGGAACAACAACAAGAGGTTTTCTGTTCGGCAGCTGATTGTATAGTGTTGCAAATTCTTTGATTTCATCAAAAGTTTTTTCTCTCGAATGTATCATAATGCCATCAGCACCTGCATCAAGATATGTTTTAGCACGCATTATTGCGTCATCCATTCCCTGTTTTAAGATAAGGCTTTCAATCCTTGCAATAATCATAAAATCATCTGTAATTTGTGCCTGTTTACCGGCTTTGATTTTTTCTGCAAAATCTTCGGGATTATCCTGTTCCTGAAAAACCTCCGTACCAAACAAAGAATTTTTCTTAAGTCCGATTTTGTCTTCAATAATAATTGCTGATACACCAAGCCGCTCAAGAGTTTTTACCGTAAAGACAAAATGCTCTTGCGGACCGCCGTTGTCTCCGTCATAAATTATCGGCTTTGTAGTAACTTCAAGAATATCATTTAATGTAGTCATCCTTGTCGTTGTATCTAAATAACCGATGTCCGGTTTTGCTTGTGCCGCAGATTGAGTTAATGATGAAATCCATATTCCATCAAACTCAATTTTATGCCCGTTTTCATCTATTGAAGTATTTTCAACAATTAATCCTGATAAACCGTTATGAGCCTCACATACTGTAACTATCTCTTTTGAATCAAGCAGTCTTCTTAATCTATGGCATCTTATTTCAGGAGTCGTTCCGACTTCTTTTAAAACCTGGTTTAATTTTGTTGAGGATATACCCTCAGTATACGGAATATCAATAACTTCTCCGCCCCATTCTGACATTACATCAACAATTCTTTGACGTGTTTTAGCCTGTACTCCTGTTTTCCAGTCATCCCCATGTAATACATAATCCGGTTTTATTTTTAATAAATTTGGAACATAATCAAGAGTTTCTTGCGGAACAACAGAGGTTACACCTTTAACATTTTCAACTATAATTTTTCTCTGCGCCCAGGTCATATATGGAAGACGTTTATAGCTTGCAATCGCTTTATCAGTCAAAAGCCCGACAATAAGTTCTCCGCCGCCTTTGCTATCAAGAAGTTTTCTTGCTTCGTTAATAATATTTAAATGTCCCGGATGCAGTAAATCTGCACTCATGCCTATATAGATTTTAGTCATACCAATCTAACCTGCTTTCTTTTAATTTTTATCTTTATCCCTAAAATACAAATTAATTTGTGTGATTTATCAGAATTTGTAATTGAAAAAATTTTTTGAATTATTTTACTTAATAATTTGGTAAACCTATAGTAATAATAATTTTTATTAACAATATTCAAAAAATCCTTTTTTCGAGATTTATTGAAATGTATAAATTCACATTTATCCAAAAGTGCTTTCTTAAATAGATTTTGCATACAGCTGTAAAACTCTTTTCGATAAGTGTTATTAGGCAATAGAAAAAAACGAGTACTGCCCAAATATGTTATAAACCACCAATATTCTTTTAGATCCCCTTTAAAATAATCATTTGCCAGATATATTTCACGACTTCTTTCTCTTTGAACAATATAATTTAAAATGGTCTTTTTTACAGTATTCATAGAGGATCCTACTGCATCAGCCCGATAATAATAGCCAGGTTGAGACACTAAACTAATTTTTTTAGCCTTTGAATATACATGGGCAATAAAAGGCAAATCTTCATAAGGTCTAATATCTTCTACAAATCTTATATTATTTTCTTTAAGCCAAGAATTTTTGTATATAGCACTCCATATAGAAGTATGGTGATTAACAAATTCTGCGCAATCGTTCAAACTAAGAATATCATATTGTTTTGCAATATTTACCAGCCATCTAGAAATACTTTTTTTATTTTGTGCAGTATTTATTACGGTATAATAAGCGCCTTTCGTAACATCAGCCTCTGTCTCTTTTGCTTTCGCATAAAGATTCTCATACATATCCGCGGCAACCCAATCATCTGATTCGATAATACCAATGTATTCCCCTCGTGCCGCATCAAGCCCTGCATTCATAGCACTACCATATCCACCATTTAACTTATGGATAACACGTATTCGGCTATCACGAGTAGCATATTCATCACATATTCTGGGGCAATCATCTGGACTTCCATCATCTACTAAAATTATTTCAATATTTTTTAATGTTTGGTTTACTACAGAATCCAAACATTCTTTCAGATAACATTCAACGTTGTATACAGGTATGATTACTGATATTTTAGGATTCATATTGCAAAAGACTCCTTCCCAAAACCTTTACACTTTTCTCTCTTCTATTAAACTTAATACTGATAATTTTCTTTCTCAGGCTGTTCAAATAATAAACATAACAATTTTTAGATAACCCTTTATAAAACCTTCTATGCCATTCATCTACATATTTATTCTCGTTAATTAGAGTCTTATCCATCCTCTTAAGCATCAATTTAATCAATCTGAACGCAGGTCGGATATCCCGCAATCTCAACATACCTAAGACAATCTTTATATAATTCAATTCCCTCACATACAAACATGCCAGAATATTTTCATCTGATATATTATTCTCATCCAGCCACTCGTGTATCTCATCACATCGTCTAAACGGAATCATATAATCTTTCAAATCGTCTGACTCGTTCTCGTTCAATCTTCGCCAGTAATAATAAGCCTCCGGAGTATAATTTATCCTCTCTGCCAGACACATCGTCTGTACCTGAAACGGATTATCAGACCAGCCCGCACCCGGAACCTCTGCAAATCGAATATTATGTTTTTTCAAAAACTCTCTTTTATACAAACAGCTCCAAATACTCGGATGGTATATCAAAAAATACGGATATTCTGTTATCCGAAAACTCCTATCCGTCGGAATATCTTCCGAAAACTCCGCCTTCTTACACCGTGTCAAACTCTTGGACTGCAAATTGTCATAAAATCCAGATTTCACTATATCAGAATCATATTCTTCCGCGATTTTATACAAATCCGCAAACATATTCTCTTTAATATAATCATCCGGTTCTATAATAGAAATGTACTCTCCGCTTGCTCTATCTAAACCCACATTACAAGCTCTGCCATATCCGCCGTTTTCTTTGTGTATAGCAATAATTCTCTCATCTTTTTGTGCGTATTCATCAATAATCTGAGGACAATTATCCTTTCCGCCGTCATCAATCAGAATTATCTCTAAATCCCGAAACGTCTGATTAATGATACTGTCCAGACACTCTCGCAAATACTTCTCAACCCCATATATCGGAACTATTACTGATATCTTCGCCATCTATCCAATCTCCAATATCTGTTTGCCGAAAAGTACTATACTAACTCTCGAAGGATTAATCCTTACCGAAAACAGCTTACGTCTGTTTTGTTTCTTCTCTTCTTTCAAGGCAATCGCATCAATATATCTTCTGTAGCCTTTTTTATCTTCCAAAAGTAGTTTGAGTTCCTGGCGGTTGCCTTTTTTCTTATAAAAATCACGGGTAATTTCGCCGTCATCATAGAACTTTTTAAATGTTTCGTGATACCGTTCAATAAATTCATCCCTGAAACTCTCATCAATTCTTGTTGTTGACCATTTGTACGAATTAAACTGAACGTACAGTTTTACATCGTTAACAGATTTTTTGATATCAGAGTTCTTGTCCAAAAACCTTGTTACTTCATCCCATTCATCACTTACCGCATATACTTTGCCTTTAGATTTAACGGAAGAATTTTCGTTATCCTGTCTGTAATACAGATATCCTTTTGTTGTAAAAACTAATCTTTCCGCGGCAGACAAAGCCTTAAACCCGAATGATATATCCTGAAAACTTGCTCCAGGTGTTTCTTGAAATTTTATATCATGTTTTGCAAGATATTCTCTTTTATATATTGAACTCCATATTGAAGGCGGCATTTTCAGGATTTTCGGAAAATCTTTTACACTAAATACTTTACCTGTATATTTAGGTTTGATTATTCCAATCTTGCGGGACTGATTGTTTGATGTTGTGTAGAGATAATAGTCAGATTTAACAACATCCGCATTGTTTTCTTTTGCAAGGTTGTACAAATCTTCATACATATTTGTTTTGACAAAGTCATCGGATTCAACTATTCCGATGTATTCACCTGTCGCCGCCGCAAAGCCCATATTCATTGAGGCGCCGTAGCCGGAGTTCGCCTTGTTAATAACTTTTATCCTGCTATCCCTTGATGCATATTCTTCCAATATCTGCGGACAGGAATCAGTCGAGCCGTCATTGATACAGATTATCTCGATATCTTTTAATGTCTGATTTACGATACTGTCCAGGCATTCTCTAAGATACTTCTCCACATTGTATACAGGAACTATAATTGAAACGTCAGCCATCTCCATCTACTTTCATAACAAAATATCCATTGTGTTATGTTACATAATACGAATTAAAATATCATACTAAATAACAAAATTTCATTGAATTATTATTACTTTATTTTTCCGCATTAAACATAATAAAATAACTGTTTTATTATGCTATTCATTGCTTAAATTTATCGTACCATAAATACTAGTTTTGCAAATACATTATTACGAAATGTAATATCATAAAATGGTAAATATATTTAGATAATACTACCTCAAAGCCCTATTATTACTAGGTTCATAACACAATGGATATTTTGTTATGAAAATAATTATACAAGCAGGCGGCAGAGGAACAAGATTAGAGGGGCTTACGAGGAACAAACCTAAGTGTTTGGTTCCTGTAAATAATCTTCCGATTATATTTTATGCATTTCAAAAATTTCCGGATGCAGAGTTCAGCATAATTGCTGATTATAAAACTGATGTTTTGGAAAAATATCTTGCGGCATTCGGAAACAAATACAATTACAGAATTATTAAAGCTGACAAAAAAGGAACGGTATCCGGTATAAAAGAAACAATTTCAAGCTTTCCTTCTGATGAGCGGTTTATGATAATGTGGTGTGACCTTATTTTATCGGGCGATTTTGAGATACCGTCAGAAACAGGTAACTATATCGGGATATCAAAAGATTTTGAGTGCCGATGGTCGTATATAAACGGTAAATTCGTAAAAGAACCGTCAAAAGAAAACGGCGTTGCGGGGTTGTTTGTTTTTGAGGACAAAAAACTTTTGGAAAATATTCCGGAAGAAGGAGCACTTGTAGGCTGGCTACAAACACAGAATATAAAGTTCAAACGTTTGGATTTATACGGTTCAAAAGAAATCGGGACACTTCTTTCTTATGCAGATAATACTGATGATACTCCGAGGTGCAGACCATTTAATTCAATGGAATTTAATGGAGATATTGTTATAAAACGCGGAATTAATGAGCAGGGCAAAAAGATAGCCGTAGATGAGATAAACTGGTACAAAAAAGTTAAAGAACTCGGGTATGAATACATTCCTGAGATTTACGAATACGAACCTTTGACGATGAAAAAAGTTCAGGGGAAAAATATTTATGAATATGATTGTTTGACAAGAAGTCAAAAAGAAGAAATTTTAAAAAATATAATTGAGGCATTGGAAAACCTTCACAATCTATTACCGCCGATTCCGGCAAATAGAGAAGATTGTATAGAAAACTATATAACAAAAACGTTTGATAGATTGTCAAAAATAGAACATCTTGTACCGTTTGCAGATAAAGAATTTATTAGGATAAACGGACAATATTACAAAAACGTATTTTTTGATAAGGAAAAGTTCAGTGAATTTTTGACCGGCATGATACCTGATGAATTCAAACTTATCCACGGGGATTGTACCTTTTCTAATCTGATGTTTGATACGTTCAATATGAAAACAATTCTGATAGACCCGAGAGGGTATTACGGCAAGACAAAATTGTATGGAGATGTGGATTATGACTGGGCAAAACTGTATTATTCCCTGAAAGGCGATTATGACCAGTTTAACCGCAAGAAGTTTACGCTGGATATAAAAGAGAACGAAGTTGAACTTGCGATTAAACCAAACAATTGGGAAGATATGGAAGAATTTTTCTTTGATAATGTTCCTGAGATAAACAAAGAAAAGATAAAAGCGTTGCATGCAGTTATATGGTTGAGTTTGACAACTTATGCGTGGGAAGATTATGACAGTATCTGCGGAGCATTTTATAACGGAATCATTCAGGCTGGAGGGATAATCTAGTGGAATTATCGACATTGGCAAAGACCTGGATACTGGATGTGGACGGAACATTGGTTAAACATAACGGATACAAGATAGACGGATATGATACATTACTTGACGGGGTCAGGGAATTTTTTGACAAGATAGGCAAAGATGATAAGGTTATTCTTTTGACCGCAAGAGAAGGAAAGTATTTGGAAGAATTGGAACAGTTTTTGCAAGAAAACAATATCAGGTATGATTATATACTTTCAGATATGCCGATGGGGGAAAGGATACTTGTGAATGATGATAAGCCGTCTGGATTATGTTGTGCGTATGCAGTATGCAAAGAACGTGACAGCAGATTTGATGTAAGTTTTGAGATAAGGGAAGATTTGTAAGTTGGGAATACTTGAGAATAAAAAAGTTGATAATGTAAGAACGATAAAGCTTTTGGGTTTGCCTGTTTATCGTGTTGAAAAAGAAAAGAGGCATAAAACTCAAATGTTTTTGGGCGGATTGATAAAAGCGGATAAAAGTTTTTCTGACGGCTGTGTTGCAAAAGAAATAACGGTTTTTGGTATTCCTGTAAAAAGGTATGTACAGACAGGGAATCACATACAGTATTATTTGGGTGATTATAAATTTTTTGGTGTTAATTTATGCGAAAAGTTTTCCAAAAAACATCGTAAGTTATTCAAAAAATATGATGATATTTATGTTTTGCATGCAAATATTGGTGAGAGTGTAATTTTTTTAAGATTGGCAAAAGCGTATTTTGACAAAAACGGTTCAAAAAAACCGTTGATTGTCGGTTTGCAGAAGTATCACAGGGATTTGGTTAAATTGATTTTGCCGGATATAGATGTTGTGGTGATGGAGAGACCAAAACTTTCTATGTATATGGAGATTGGAGAGTATGGCGGACATTCAATTCGTTTAATGTTTCCAAAGTGGCATTATGATGAAGTTGAGGATGCTTTGCGGGCAGAAAATGCTCCTGTAAAACATTTTGTTGATCAAATACTAAATCGAATGGAGCTGGATAAATCTGATTTGAGTAACTGTGATATTAAGGTTGCGGATGAGGTTAAAAACTCTTTGATGAAAAAGATTTCAAAGATTAATTTGAATATGGATAATTTTGTAATCTTTTGTCCGGAGGCGAATACTTGTGATGATTTGGGCGAAGATTTCTGGCGGAAGTTGAAGAATCGGTATGAGTCAATGGGATATGATGTTTATTTTAATGTAACAAAAGAGGCTGATAAGTATAAGGATTGTAAACATTGTGGTTTAACTGTTGGTGAGATTTACGCATTGGCATTGCAATCACAAAAAATAATCGGATTGCGCAGCGGATTAATGGATTTGTTGGTTTATGCCGGTAAACCGATGGACGTAATATATACCAAAGCCCGTGAGAGGGATAGTTTTAATCTGTTGACATCGAAAGAAATACTGACAGGGTTCACAATGGAGAACTATTCAAATGTCAGAGAATTTGATGCGGATGTGATAAGAAATGAAGAATTGCTGGAGGCGGTGGGATGAAACTGTTACACAAAATACGTCTGCGGTTAAATAAAGGTGAGTCACGAAGATATTTATTTGGTGAGCGTACTCTTTGGCAATATGATATCCATTATGACGAAAGCGGCAAGCGTAATATGGATGTATATTACCCTGACTGGCAACGATTCGGTTCTTATTCTGAGAGTAAAGACAACAGACGTGTATTTTATCTTAAGGTAAATCGTGTTGATTATTATGTTCTGTGGTGCATACAGCAATGGATATACGTTGTTGATCTTCTTGATGCGGATTTTTATTTTGTGTGTGATAATCAAGAGCTTGAGAACAAGATTTTGGAAAATATTCGTTTTAGGAATGTTAATATTAAGTTTTTAAGGAGTGAAACGGAATCTCTTGAAAAATATGTGGATTTAATCGCTATACCTTGTTGGCGAAAAGCTTGTGCGGCTCATTTTACTACATTTTTGCATGCAAAAGAGAGAGGGTATAAGCGTTTTTGGAATATAGATGCGGATGATACCATGTTTATGATGAGTCCTAATAAGACTGCGGATATGATATTGCAGGCTGAGGGATGTGCTGAATCTAATAATATAAATGCTTTTTCGTTGGATATGTGGTATTCGCATTCAAAAGGTAATCATTGGTCCTTTGGGGTTAGTTATATCAACAATGAGGTTGATTGGTTTGCTCTTATGAATCCTGATGAGAATACCGATTGGAAACAGAAGATCGTCTCGGATAATTACAATGCGGACTGGTATTTTACATATTTGAGAAACAACGGACGAAATATTCAAACTTTTTATGTGGATAACTGTTCGTTTATACATTGGGGTAAATTTGAACCGCAGGAATTGTGTTCCAATATATCAAGCTGGACGGCGGGTAAACTGATTTATCCGATATCGCAATATTTGTATGATGAGAAGTTTGCTGAAATGGAAATCCCTGAGGATTGTATCAGGCTGGATGTAAACACAAATGAAATTGAGGCGCAAAAGTTTATTAATGCATTGATGTTTGCTAAGAGTTTTTAGGAAGGATTATCGTGAAATTGCTTGAAATTGTAAAGACTAAATTAAAAAAATATTGGAGGCAGTGGATATAATTGGAGAATAAAGTAATTAAACAACTTAATGGACATTCCGGTTGTGTCGTAACTTTAGAAAAACAAAGGAATCAAGTCTTTGTTTCTAAATCTGCTGCAGATGCAATGTATAATTATAGATTAAAAAAACAATTAAAAAAACAACAACATTTTGTTAGTGCCTACAATGTTTATACCCCTGAAATTTTTGATTGTGGTTATAAAAATAATTTATTTTTTTTCAATATGGAATATATTCAAGGGAAAACACTTGCAGAATATACTAATGATATCTCTATATCCGAAATTCCAAATTTGATAACCTGTTTATTTAATTGTTTATATTTTGAAAATAGTAAAATTGAACCAAGAGCAAATGAACTTTTTGGAAAGAAAATATATGATTTGCACCAGCAATTATGTTCTTTTAAATATTTGCAGCCTGCATTTTCTATTCTTGAATCTTTTGATTGGAGTTTAGTTGATAAATCATTTTGTCATGGTGATTTAACATTAGAAAATATTTTAATCACTCACGACAAGAAATTATATCTTATAGATTTTTTGGATTCTTTTTATAATTCCTGGATGATAGATATTGCAAAATTGTTGCAGGATTTAGATTTAAAATGGGCGTTTAGAAATACGGAAGTAACTTCTAATAGAGATTTAAGACTTCAAGTTGCAAAAGATACTTTAATTGAAGAAATCCTAAAAATAGATAATGGCACTCAAAAATTAGAAACAATTTACCATATATTATTACTTAACATTATTCGGATATATCCATATACAAAAGATAAAATGACTTTTGATTTTTTGAATTGGTCAGTTTCTAACCTTTTGGAAAAAATAAATAAAAATAAAGTAGGAGTTGTTGTATGAATACATTAATAATACCTTGTGCAGGAAAATCAAATAGATTTCCAAATATGAAACCCAAATGGATGTTAACACATCCTGATGGGGAATTAATGATAGAAAAAGCGTTAAGCGGCTTAAATATAAATATTTTTGACCGTATAATTATTACTATTGTAAAACCGCATGATGAACAATACGAAGCAGGTTTAATATTATCACAGGTATTTAAAAATAATTCTAAAATAGAAATTTGTGTTCTTGATGATTTTACTAAAAGTGCAAGTGAGACAGTATATCTTACTCTTGAAAAAATGAATGTAGAAGGTGCTTTTGTTGTAAAAGATTCTGATAATAAAGTTGTTGTAGATATTCCTACTTCTATTTCTAATTCTATTACCAGTTATGATTTGCATAAACATCCTAATATTAGTAATATTCCGGGTAAAAGTTTTCTCATTGTTAATGAGCAAAATATTATTGAAGACATTATTGAAAAACAAGTAGTTTCAAATGTAATTTGTTTAGGTGTATATGCTTTTGAAGATGTTAATTTATTTAAAAATGCATATTTAGAATTAAAAGATAAAAAATTAACAGGTGAGATGTTTATATCTCATGTAATTTCTTATATTTTAAAATCAAAAGAGCATATATTTTTATCTATTGAAGCTGATGATTATGAGGACTGGGGTACATTGGAAGAATGGAAACAAGTACAAAAAAGATATCGGACTTATTTTGTAGATGTTGACGGTGTACTAATGAAAAATTGTGGTAAATACGGAAGTATAAATTGGTCTAATAATAGTACAACTATTCCTGGCAATATGCAAACCATCAAAAAACTTCAAGATGATGGTGCTCAAATAGTGATTACTACATCCCGACCGGAAGAATATCGCAGGGATTTAGAAAATATTTTAAATAAAAATGGAATAAAACCTTATGCAATGTTAATGGGAATGAATCATTCTGCACGTGTAGTTATTAATGATTTTGCACCGACAAATCCTTATCCATCAGGTATGGCAATAACATTACCAAGAAATAGTTTATTAGATGAATATATTGTTTAATTATTTAAAAGAGGTAATATTATGAAAAAACTGAATGAACAACTTAAAATTAATACTTATAAAAATGCAGATATTAAAACTTGGGGAGTATGGGGAAAAATTGATTACAAATTTAAGTCTAATTTTGATAAGATTTTAAAAAAATATCAATATAAAATAAACTTAAGTATTGAAAAAATACAACATAAATATTTAGGATTAGTAAATATCCCATATACAAATTTTTTAATAACAACTAAATGTACTTTTAGATGTAAACATTGCAGTGATTTAATTCAATATTTTAATTCCAAGAATCATTTTCATATAACTTATGAACAATTTAAAAAAGATGTTGATGCCTTACTTCTTGGAGTTAATAATATCAAAGGTTTTTGTATTATAGGTGGTGAACCTTTCTTACATAAAGATATTGTTAAAATGGCACAATATGTAGATAATAAAAGTAAGATTCAAAGAGTTTATATTTTTACAAACGGAACCATTATTCCTGATGAACAAACAGTAAAATCATTAAGTCAATGTAAAAAACTATGTATAAGTATATCTGATTATAGAATTAATCCAAAATTAAAAGATAGGATTCATTATGATGAATTGGGTGAACTTTTTAAAAAGTATAAAATAAAACTTTTCTTTAAAAATGATTTTAAATGGTTTGATATGGGAAATATTGAAAGTAGAGGACGTACTAGAGAAGAAAATCTAGAATTATATAAAAAATGTAATTGTTATTACAATGCAATTTTTAATGGTAAATTACATGTTTGCCCACGTTCAGCTAATTTGTTAGGCTTAGGTGATTTTAACATTGAACCTGATGATTACGTTGATTTAAGAAATATTCAAGATAAAAAAGATTCAAAAGAAAAGTTAATAAATTTTTATTCATCTTGTCACCCTTCACCTTGTGAATATTGTAACTCTATAGAACAACGTGTAGAAGTAATGCCGGCAGAACAATTAACAGCAGAAGAGAGTGTGTAAGGATGACGACTAATTGTTCTAAAATTGAATCAAAAGATATTTCTGTAGTTGTTCAAGGAGCTATAAATGAAAAATTAACACCTCTGTGTTTAGAAAGCATAAGAAAGTGTCTGCCCGATGCGGAAATTATATTATCGACCTGGGAAGGTAGCGATGTAAATGGTTTGGATTATGATAAAGTAATCTTAAACAAAGATCCTGGAAAAGACTTTTTTAAGAATGTAACTGTTAATACCAAACGCCAAATTTATTCAACTAGGCAAGGGTTATTAAATGTTTCTAGGTGTTATGCTATTAAAATACGTTCTGATTTAACTATAGAAAGTAATTCATTCTTAAACTATTTTAATCAGTTTGATAAATTTAATGAAAATTATAGAGTATTTGACAAAAGAATTATTATTTCAAGTTACTATACTCGTCTTCCAACAGAATCTTGTTTTTTATATCATCCATCGGACTGGTTTGCCTTTGGTTTAACAAAAGATTTAATAAATTTATATGATATATCATTGCCAGATAAAGAAAATGATTTGTATACGGAATATTTTGAACTTGTTAACCCTGGAAAACAGTTGTGTACTGCTAAATATTGGGGAGAACAATATATTTTTGTTAAATGTTTGCTTAAAAATAATAAAAATATATTCTTCAAGGATCATACTGATATTAATACAGTTTCAAGGCATCAAAGTTTGATGTATCTATTAAATAACTTCATTATACTTGATTATAATAAGGAGCTAAAAATAAGATTTAATAAGTATAACTTATCAGATGAATTTATAGTAAATCAATACAAAATCTATACTTTTAGTGAGTGGTTAAATGATTATAAATGCTACTGCGATTCAATGTTTTATATTCCATTGAAATATGCTTGGCAATATCAATTGCAAATAGAGAATGACATAAAACACATAGAAAAACATTTTAAAAATTTAATTAGACCCGTAATTATATTTTTTAAATGGTCTGATAATATTCTCTCAGTATTTTATTATGTTTTTAAAACACTATATAAATCCGTTATAAATATTAGTAAATTAATTGAAAGTATTATATCTAATATAAAACTAAGAAGGAATAAAAAATGAAACAATGTCCATTATGTAAATCAGAAAATATTAAAGAAAATTTGTATGAAAAGCAAAAGGTTTTTACAAGTATTGGTAAATTATATTTAAATCCTAATACGAAAAGTATTACAAGTTCTATAAACCTTTGTCAGTGTCAAGATTGCGGATATATTTATAATAAAAATTTCAATATAGAAAATATACAAAAAGAGTATAGTTCTGATGATTATGTATTAAAGAAAAATATATCTGCGGTTATGTCATCTAAAATGAAAGCGGTTATTAAAACAATTGAGCCATATATAAATAATAAAACAATCGCTTTGGAAATCGGATGTGGAAATGGTGATTTATCCTGTATTTTAGCACCAAAAGTTAAAACATTGTTTGCTGTTGATCCGGCTAAAGAAGCCAAGTTTCTATCAAGTATAGATAATATATTATTTATTAATGCTTTTTTTACAGCGGAGAATATTGCTCCATATATTAATTGTAAAATAGATGTAATCATTTTGAGACATTTATTGGAACATATTGATAAACCAACAGAATTATTAAATACTATTGATAAATATACAAAATTAAATTCAGTTGTATATATAGAGGTTCCGAATGCAGACGAAATTATTTCATCTGCTCGCTTTTATGATATTTTTCATGACCATTTTGCTTATTTTGAACGTAATACTCTTTTAAATAAAATGCAAGAGTTTGGTTTTGAATTGGTTGATGAAACTTATTATCATAAAAATCAGCATATGGGACTGTTATTTAAAAAAACGATGAAATATATATCTAAACAAACAATTACTTTATATGATTGTATAGATTTTGATAAATTTAACGATAATATAAATAGATTAAATCAAATTCTATCTTCATATAATAAAATTGCGATATATGGTGCAGGTGCGCACGGAAATTCTATATTAAATTACTTAACTGATGAAAATAAAAACAAAATTCTTTTTGCTTTTGATAGAGATACTACGAAACAAGATAAATATCTACAATCCTCTAATATTCAAATAGTCGAGCCTGTAAAAAATTATTTAAGTAACATTGATGTAATAGTGATGGCATCATCTCTATATGAAGATGAAATTGTTGATAATTTAAGACAAATATATGAGGGAGATATTATTTTAACCGCAACAGAAATAAGAATAGTGTGAATATAATGAATAATTTGGTGAATAAATTACGAAATGCTAGATTCTACAAAAACTACAGCCGGATGTGGCCGTACGTTAAGCCGTACTGGTTCAGGGCACTACTTGCAATGCTCATCTGTATCCCGATAGGGTCACTTGATGCGGTCATCGCATTGTCCTTGAAACCATACATGGATTTGGTAATGGTGGAAAAAAGCGTACAATCTCCATGGTATATCCCATTTGCGATTGTTGCTTTCACTTCCGTTCAAGGCGGGTTGAATTATTTAGCAACCTATCTCAACACCTGGGTCGGAGGGAAAATTACAAATCTTTTGAAATTTGATTTGTATAAAAAAATGCTTACGTTTGAAACAAACTTTTTTAATACAAAAAATTCAGGTGATGTAATTTTCATGTTTAATAACAATGCAGATATGGCGTGTGCAGGTTTGCTGGATAATCTTAAAACCTTTACCCAGCGGTTATTCTCATCGGTATCTTTAGTTTGTGTACTTTTTTACAACTCATGGCAATTAGCCCTAATCGCTGTTGTTGTTCTGGGGTGTGCCTTCGCACCCGTTGCAACAATTCGTAAACGCATAGATTCTGTCATGAGTAAAACAATCGCTGCTGATTCCGCTATCATAACCGCATACAACGAATCTTATGCGGGGAATAAAACCGTAATATCATATAACCTTGATAATTATCAAAAAAATAAATTCCGCCAAATTTTAAACAATATTTTCACATTAAGAATAAAAATGATACAACGCACCTCATGGCTGTCACCTATGATGCATGTTATTGTATCTATAGGTATAGGTATTGCAATCGGCTACGGCTCTCACCTTATCCTG
>CALUXY010000046.1 GCA_944324855.1 Candidatus Gastranaerophilales bacterium
TGAAAGAAGACAATGAAATAAAAATAGAATGACACCGGTTCAATACAGGAAATTTTTAATGGCGAGTTAAATGTCCTCTTTTGGGGGACACTTCAGTTAATTCATTTACCCCCGACTCACTAATCACGACTAACGATTCACCTGCTTAGTAACTTCCTATAATATTTTTAAGTAAAAAAGGTTCAGTTAAAAACTGAACCTTTTTTACTTTTAACTTGTTTATTTTATTAAACAGATGCAGTTGCTTTCTTTTGAACAGAAGCTCCTGGAATTGATTGCCAATTTGCAGCCATAATCTTTTTGAAAGATTTTAAAGCTGTATCTTCTAATTCTCCGAGTTCTTCAGCTTCCATAATTAATTCTCTTAATGGAAGTAATGCTCTTTGGTCTCTAAGAACACCCAAAGCTGCAGCAGCACCTGCTCTAACTAATTCATTTTCAGAACGGTTTTTCATTACTTCAATTAATGCAGGAACAGCTTTTGTATCATTTAATTTACCTAATGAAGTTACTGCATAAATTCTAACATTAACCCATTCGTCATAAAGCATATTAATAATTTTATCAACAGCTTTTTTATCTCCGATTTCACCTAATGCTCTTGTGGCATCACAGCGAACATTAACTTTTTCGTGATCTAAAGATGCAATTAAAGCATCTGTTGCTACATCACCAATTTCAATTAAAGCATCAGTTGCTGTAATACATACTTGAGGGTTTTCATCATTTAATGCTTCAACTAATGGTTCAACAACAATTTTTCCGCCTAAACGACCTAATGCACGAGCTGCACGAACTCTAACGTCTACGTTACGATCTTCACGTAATGATTCAATTAAGAATTCTGTAGCTTTTGTATCCCCTAATTCTCCTAACGCTCTTGCAGCATATAATCTTACAGAGCCGTTTTTGTCGTTTCTTAATACATCAATTAATGGTTCAACAGCTTTAGAATCGCCTAATTCTCCTAAAATTCTTGCGGCGTTATATCTAACTTTTTCTGAACTGCTTGTTTTTAAATCTGATAATAGTTCGTCAAAAGATTTTTTGCTTTGTTTTTTCTTACCGATAACTGATATTGTCATTACATAACCTCCGACATATAAACTTTAATTTCTTCACACTCTTATATAAAAATAATATGTTAAAAATAATTGCTTTTTTTCTTTGGTTTATTAAGTTTTTTTAAATTTTCTTTACTTTTTGTTACTCGATAAAGGGTAAAACCTACACTTTATTTTCTGCGTACTAATAATATAACATATCTTTTATTAATATTCACAATTTTGTATTAAAATTAATATTTTTTTATAAATTTTTATTAACATACTCCTTAAAAACCTTGTTATATCTTTATCCTAATTTTGTGTTATGTTAAAAATTATTACTACCCAGGGATAGTAATAATAAATGTACTTCCTTTACCTATTTTACTTTTAACATCTATTTTCCCATTATGCTTGTCTATTATTTTTGCTGATATTGCCAGTCCCAAACCTGTTCCGACTCCAACTCCTTTAGTTGTGTAGCCGGCCATAAATATTTTGTTAATATCTTTAATTCCGCATCCAGAATCTTCTATTGATATAGTAAGATTCTTATTTGTATAATTCGTTGTTATTGTTATTGTTCCATTCCCTTTTATTGCCTGACAGGCATTAATGAGAATATTCATGAATACTTGGTTTAACATATTAGGATAGCATTTTATTATTGGAATGTTTCCATAATTTTTAATAATTTGAATTCGTTTTTTAGTTTCGTGTCTTATTAAATCTAATGTCAAATCAAGCTCTTTATTTATATCTGCTTCTTGAAGTTCTGCTTCGTCAAGTCTTACAAATTTTTTAAGAGATACAACAAGATGATTGATGCGTTGTATAGCTTCTTTATCTGTTAAATTTATATCAGTAAGAATGTCAGCTATTTTTTTATCATCAATTTTTTTTATTAGTTTAGTAAAAATTTCATTGTTTGATTTAATAGATGCAATTGGGGTGTTAATTTCGTGTGCAACACCTGCTACCAGTTGACCTAAAGATGCCATTTTTTCAGAATTAATAAGCTGGACTTGCGTATCTTTCAATTCTTGTAAAGTAGTTTTTAATTCTTTAACTGTTTCCAAATTTTTCTTATACAATTTTGCGTGTACAATTGCTGTTCCGAGTTGAGAAGATATGCTTTCAAGGATGTCTAATTCTTCTCCCAGTTCTCTTTTTTGTCTTGATAATAATACGACAATTCCCAAAAGTTCAGATGTATGGTGTATTGGTACAATAATTCTTTGAACGGATTCTTTAAAAGGCTCTGCATCAAAGAATTCTTTTAAACATCGGGAATATACTATTTTATTACTTTTAATTTGTTTAATGATGCTATTATCGTATGTTATTATTTTGTTAATGTTTGTTTTTTTGAGAGAGTGAATAATTTTAAAAGTATTTTTTTCATAAGATGCATAATAACTGTTATAAGCACCAAACATAAAAGCAAGTTCTTTTAATGTTGGTTTAATAATACTTGTTAAATCAATAGACTCTCGTATTATATTAGATATTTTATTTATAAGAGCCATTTTAATAGCTTGTTCTTGCGCTTTTTGTTTAATATTTTGTAAATCTTTATTTTCTTGTTCTAGAGAATTATATTTATTTTGCAATGCTTCAAATTTATGTTCTGCCTGTTCATATCTTACTTGTGATGTTACGTCTGTAAAGAAAATAATTGTGTACTTATTTCTTTTAATTGCATTAATATCATAATAAGAAAATTCATTTTGTTTATACTGGTAAGATATATGTGCAACGAAATTTTCTTTAGAGCGTACGGCCTGTATTATAGGAGAATGAACTGCTATATCTTCAGAATCCAAGGGGCATATATCATAGTTAATTTTGTGTAAAAACTTTTTTAAATTTTTAAAATCTTGAAAGCATCTGTTAAATACATTATTTTTGTAAACAAGCTCAACATCATTGTTTACAACTAGTACTGGGTTATTAAATTTGTTAAAAAGCTCAAATTTTTCCACGAGTTAATTATATCTTCTTTTTGTAAACTATTGCAAATAAAAATTTACATCTTGAAATATTTTGGTCTATAAAAAAAAATTTATGCTACATTAGTAAATGTCGAAGCAAAATGGGATTAGATATAGGAGATTCTAATGGCGGAGTATTTAAGTAAGGAAGAGATAAAGCAGTGGAGAAGTTCTTTAGAAAAAATTACATTAGAAGAATTCGCTGCACGATTAGGTAAAGTAGTAGCTGATTCAAGACCGACAAATGATCTTGTTGATAAAGTTATGAGCGGTTCAACCTCATCTAGCGAAGCATTAAGGAATAAAAGAGCAGAAAGTTTCTCTAATATAGCTGAACGTGCATTTGAACGAGAAAGACAACTATCACATACGCCATTCTCATTTAAAGCACCGGTAGAAGACAGTACACCTAAAAAAGAAATTAAACAAGTTGTTGAAACTTCTTCTCAAAATGGTATTGTAGAAAAGATTCTTAAAAGACAAGAAGTTGAAAATGAAGATGATTTGAGAGAAGAAGTTAATATTGTTTTAAAGAAAAATTTAACAGACAGAGAGCAAATAGTATTTGATTACTTCTTGAATCATAGAAATACGACAGTTTACGCTAAAGATTTAGCGGCACTTTTAAATTTGCCTAGAGATTATATATACAAATATATCAAGAATTTGCGTGCAAAAATAGAAGGTGACAAATTAAAAAACGCTGAACGCGGCGGTTTTATATTAACAGATTAAGGGTATATGTTACATACTGGTATCTTAGATTTTTTAATGAGCAAAGCTCACAATATTTCGGTTCTTAATTGTTCAAGTAACTTTGAATATACTGATGACTTATTTGAAATGATTTTGACCGGCAGATATTGTGATTCCGATATTGATCTGGGTATTTTGTATGTCAGACGTTTATCAGATTCTCATTATTTGCTTGTGGATGGAAAACGCAGGCTTCTGTCATTTCTTCTTATAATAAAAGCAATTGCTGACTATTATGCGGATTTGTCAAAGGAAGATTCTTTTCTGCAGCATCCTGTGCAGGCTGATTGTTTAAAAGTTTTATCAATGCTGAAGATTCGTCTTTTTGGCTTAGAAAAGACTGTATACGACAAAATTATTAACAATGAGCCGATTTCTTATAATGAGAAACAAACGGAGCTTTATAGAACTTTAAACTTATTTAGAGACAATATCAAATATCTGGATTTTGATGTTGAACAGTTTTATGAATTGTTGTTACGCCTAAAGGTAAATGTTGTATTTTTGAACGATTCAGATGAAAGAGATATATTTTGTACTTTAAATAAGAGTTTGCGTCCTTTAAATCAATTAATGCTTATCAAGTCATATTTGGCAGAATTAAATTGCGGCGAGTTTGTAAATGAACTTTATTTCCTTTTTGGGTACAAGGAAGATATATTTGTTTCATTTTTCAAGGCATATTTATCTCCGAAATTTAACAGGATAATATCGGATAACAATTTAGTATATGATTATTTTGTTAAGTATATTGATATGGTAAAGAAATTTCAGGATTTCAAAGTTATTCTGGCAAGTATTTCTAAAACTGCAAAGATTTATAAAAAAATGTATAATGCAGACTTTATGGATACTGAACTGCGGAATATGTTTATCAAAATAATTTCTAATGACGGGCGTGATACATTCTCGTATTTATTAGAACTTTGTGAAGATTATGAGAATAAGTATTTATCCAAAGAGACATTTTTGGAAATATGTAATATTGTTTATACATATATTTGGGAGCGTACCAAAAAATCTTCCCATGTTAATGAAAATATAGATTTTTCAAAAATGGTGCATGAGTTAAATAAAGTCATATATGACGAACATGCTTCTAACGAAGGAAACAAAGAAAACCAAGGTTAATTTAAAGATTAAAATCCCCGTTTTTCTTGATATGTGCAACCAGCCCGCCATCATTCAGCAATTTAATCATAACAGGCGGTAACGGTTCTATTTGGGTAATTGTCCCTTTAGTTATATTATTGATAATGCCTTTTTCAATATCTAAATCTAATTCGTCACCTGCATCAATACCGTCTGTATCGCATTCAATAGCTAATAAGCCGATATTAATAGCATTTCTGTAAAATATTCTTGCGAAAGATTTTGCCAGAACAGCTCCAACTCCTGCAATTTTTATAATTTGCGGAGCGTGTTCTCTTGATGAACCGAGTCCAAAGTTGTTTCCTGCAACTACGAAATCACCTTTATTCATTGCTGATGCAAAATTAGGATCCGCATCTTCAAGTACGTGTTTTGCAAATTCCGGTAAATTTGACCTTAGATGAAATAATCTTCCGGGTGCGATATGGTCTGTGGAAATATTGTCTCCGAATTTAAATGCTTTCCCTTTCATAATTTCTCCTTTAATGTCCGCTTTTTAGAACCTGCAAATTTCTTGTTTCAGAAATTTCATGTCTTGCATCTCTAATTTTTTTTCTGTTTTCATCTGATAAACTTAAACCGTTACAAAGTCTATCAATAAAACCTGTATTCAATTTAACTGCTTTATCTAGAGCACCTAATTCTTCCAGCACATCTTTAATTTCAGAAAATTTGTATCCGAAAGAATGTTTTGACTGATAAACCATAGTTTCGCCTGATTCTGCAGTAATTGGTTCTCCGCCGAGTTCAAAATGAAGTTTGAATATAGATTTTAAATCCTGCAGTTCCGATTGCATTGTTTGAATACTTTGTTGAATTCTTAAAAATCTTTCAAACAGGTAATCAATATTTTCAAGCTGCTTTGTCTGCCAATCATATTTTTGTAAATATAATTTTTTTAATTTCGGATAAGCTAACGCCAGTCCCATTGCATCGGCCATTGCCCTATGATGATTTGTTAAATCAACATGAAATTTTTCTGTTAAAGCCGCAAGTCCGTGTGATTCTAAATCAGGACAGATTTCTTTAAACATTTGCTGTGAATCAATTCTTTCGTTTTCAAATTTTTTCTTAAAAACACGTTTGCAGGCTTCATTAATAAATGAATAATCAAATATTGCATTATGTGCAACAATAGGTGCATCACCTATAAACTCTAGAATTTCACCCAAAACTTCTTTTTCAGTTGGAGCATCTGCAACCATTTCTTCCGTAATTCCGTGTATTGCCATGCTGGATTTTCTGATATGCTGCTCCGGATTAATTAATGTTTGATAAGTTTTTTTTACTTTTCCGTTTTCAAGCCGTACTGCTGCAAATTCAATAATTCTCTCTTTTGTGTAATCCAGACCGGTGGTTTCTGTATCTAATACTATTTCAACAACTTTTTTTCTTGGCATCTTATATAATTTTTCCTTGTTAAATATGAGTATAAAATTTACTCCTTAACATAATAGCATGAAAAAAATATATATGCTATTATGAGGGTAAAGAAGATTGTGTTAATTAAAGGAGATTTTTTTATGGCAATTGATGTTAATACAGATAATTTAGAATCAGAAGTTTTAAAATCAGAAGGGGTTGTCGTTGCTGATTTTTGGGCTCCTTGGTGTGGTCCTTGCAGAAAATTAACGCCGGTATTGGATGATATTGAACAATCATTTGAAGGCAAGATTAAATTAGTTAAAATTAATGCAGATGAAAATCTGGAAATTATGAAGAAATTCTCAGTAAGCGGATTGCCTTCACTTCTGGTATTCAAGAATGGTGAAGCGGTAGAGCGAATGGCCGGTTTAATCCCAAAATCATCAATTATTACAAATATTGAAAAACATATATAAAGGCACAATTTATGATTGACAGATATTCTCTACCGGAGATGCGTGAAATATGGACTTTGCATTCCAAGTTCAATTATTACCTTAAGGTTGAGCTTGCGGTATGTGAAGCTTATGCAAAACTCGGGAAAATACCGCAGGAAGATTTGTTAAAGATAAAATCATTTGCATCTTTTGATTTAAAAAGAATTGAAGAAATTGAAGCAGAAGTTCATCATGATGTAATTGCTTTTTTAACAAATGTGAATGAGAGTGTTGGTGAAAATCTTGCCAAATATATTCACATGGGGTTAACAAGTTCTGATGTTATAGATACTGCTTTTGCTCTGCAAATTGCTGATTCTTCAAAAATAATTGATGAAAAATATCGAGCTTTGTTGGATACAATGCGTGATATGGCTGTTAAATATAAACATACGGTTTGTATCGGGCGCTCTCATGGTATTCATGCAGAGGTTATGACTTTCGGGGTAAAAGTTTTAAGCTGGCTTGATATCTTTGAAAGAGTGTATAAAAAGTTCAGATATTCTGTTGATAATATAAAAATAGGGCAAGTTTCGGGGCCGGTTGGAACGTACAGTAATTTACCAATTGAAGTTGAAAAATTAACTTGTGAAATTTTGAAACTAAGACCTGCAAGAATTTCAACGCAGGTTATCGCAAGAGATATTCATGCTGATTATATGCAAACGCTGGCATTAATTGCATCAGTAGTAGAGCAAGTCGCTGTTGAAATCAGACATCTTCAAAGAACAGAAGTAAGAGAAGTTGAAGAAGGTTTTTCAAAAAATCAAAAGGGATCTTCTGCGATGCCTCATAAGAAAAATCCGATTCTTTGTGAAAATTTATGCGGTTTGGCACGAGTTGTCAGAGGCAATGCAATGGCTGCAATGGAAGATATTGCTCTATGGCATGAAAGAGATATTTCTCATAGTTCTGTCGAACGTGTAATTTTCCCGGATTCTTTAGAATTAATTGATTTTATGCTTACAAGACTTAATAAAGTATTAACGAACCTTGTAATAAAAGAAGATAATATGGAACGGAATACAAACCTTTTTGGCGGGATTGTATATTCTCAAAAAGTTTTGTTGAAAATGGTTGATAAAGGTTTAACCAGAGAAGAAGCTTACAGAATTGTTCAAAAACACGCAATTGATGCTTTTGAAAATAATGGTGATTTTAAAAACAATCTTGAATCCGATAGTGACGTATTAAGTATTTTATCAAAAGATGAGATTGAAGAATGTTTTAACAAAGAAGACTACTTAAAAAATATTGATAATATGTTTGTAAAATTTGATATTTAATCGTTGTCTGCAAGCAATTCTTCTGTTAATTCTGCAATTTCTTTAGGGCTTTTATATAATGTTTTAATATTTGATAATGCAAACAATGTCGAATCAAGCCTGTTGTTGTTTTTACGATAATTCAGATTGTGGAATAGAGCGATGTTAGCTGCAAATTCTGAATTATTATCAGGTGCCATATATGGGAATATTAGACAGTATCTTGATTCTTGCCAACCGGCTTTTCCAAGAGCTTCTTCAAGTGATTTTTTAGATTTTTTTTCTAAATTATTACTCCAATTGTTTTCATTGGAATTATTTTTTATAATAATATCTTGATTTTGACGTTTTCTTTTGTAGATTTTTTTAGTGATTTTATCTTCTGCGTAATCAGATATATAAAGTGCAGCAAATACTATATTATTGTTATTTTGTTTAGCATTTATACTGTTTATTGAGTACTCAAAATTTTGATCTTCCAAAAAAGAGCTTCCGGATAAAGAACAATCATCTAATACTACAAGAACTTTATTTTGAATATGAAGTGCATTTGTAAAATGTGGATTCTTTAACGTTATAAATTTTTCTTTTGGAATGTTATTTATTTTTTGATATTGATAATCAATTAAATCATAACTTTTAGAATCGTTTGGTATAATATATATAATATCTTCCGGTTTTTTACCTAAGCTTTTGGCTGTTTCGATTATTTTGGAATGTACTTCTTTTAAATCTTTTGAAATTCGTTCAGGAGAATAGTTTTCAAGAGAATTTTCAAGATATTTTGCAAGTCCGTCTTTTGCTTCAATTTGGTCATCAATATTCTTGAATTTTTTCATAACAGTTGCATCCAGAATAATATTAAGTTCATCTCTTGAAATTTGTTCCGGACGAAGTTGGTTATAAATATTTTCTGCTGTTGGTTTATTCTCATTTTTAATTATAATCGGTTGTATTCCTAGTTTTTCACATCTATCAAGTATCTCTTTATCAACAGCTTTTGATACCGGCATGTTATTTTCTTTGGCTTTATTTAACAAATCAATAGTTGTATCTTTTAATGACTTACTTCTATCAATAAAACTAATTCCATTTTCAAAGCCTGAAATAACAAAGAATTTTGCTATTTTCCAATTTTTTAAATCTTCTATTTTATCTGGAGAGTTTTCTTTTAATTTTTCTAAATCTTTTAATTTGTTATCATCTAAAAATATTGCAAAATAATAAGGTTCATTTATGTCGTATAATTTTTTTTGATTTAATAGATAATTCATTGCAGAATTCAATCCAAAATTATCTTTAAAAGCATCTTTAAAGCTTTTATCGTATATAAAAAATTGAACTATTCCTCCATTATTAGGTATTCTGCCGGCTTCATTTTCTTGAAGTACTTCTCCGATTTTATGAATACTTCTGTAATTTCCGAATTGAGTTACTAATTGCATTGCATCTGCTGCTTCTTCTTTTGAAAATTCAGTTGTCTCTGCAATTTCATTTATAGTAGATTCTATTTCTTCTTTACTTATTTCATTAAGTTTTGATTGATAGTTTTCACAAACAGAGTCAAGTGTTTTGACCGTAGAATCTTTAAACGGCGGTCTTTCTGTTCTGCTAAACTTCCCTAAAAAATATACTGCAGGGTAGCAAAAATTACCTGCCGCTGTTTTTTGAGCAGGAAGTTCGGATTTAGGATTTTGAGCCGGTATTTGTTTTTGTTGATACTGCCCGATTTTTACTTGAGAGATTGTTAACATTTTCTTATAGTAGAAAACTTCTGAATTTAAAATTTTGTATAATTGATACAAAATGTAATAAAACTTTAGAAAATAACAATTTTTATCCGTTTTTGGTTTTATAATAATACGCGTGTAGAAAGTTAAAGGTTTTTATATGATTTCAGCAATAAATTGTTCAACCGGAAATATTAAATTTAGCAAAAATAATCAAAATCAGGTTCAAAAACCGGCTGCTGATAAAACATTAAGCGGTGTACCATTAAGAGGGACAAAACGTTTAAATTATTCACCTCTAACAATTGGAGCTATAAATGGTTTTTGCTGGTTTGGAGTCGGTATGATTTTTGATAAATTATATTCAAAATTATTTAAAGCAAAATCAAATACAAAATTATCTTTAGCTTTACAGGGAGCGTTTGGTTTATTCATGGGGTATCAGGCTTATAAAGCTGCGAAAAATGAAGTTAAACAAGCGTAATAATTTTAACAAAAACTTTTAAAATTCTTTATCTTGTGCAATACTGGATAGAATAAAGGCATATTAATTAGGGGAAATGTTATGATAAAAGTTGCGGTTTGCGGCTCAAACGGCAAAATGGGGAAAGAAGTTGTAAGAGCAGTTACAAATGATTCTGAATTGGAACTTGTTGCTCAAATAGATATTTGTGACGGTCAATATTCATCAATAGAAGAAGCATCAAAAGAGCATAAGATTGATGTATTAGTTGATTTTACCCAGCCAAAGAGTATTTATCAAAATGCACGTTATTGTTTGAATAACGGAATAAATATTGTTATCGGAACCACGGGGCTTTCTGATGATCAGATATCAAGTCTTAAAGATTTGTCAGAGAAAAATAATGTATCATGTTTTATTGCACCCAATTTTTCAACAGGGGCTGTTCTTATGATGATGTTTGCAAAACAGGCAGCAAAATATTTTGATAATGCAGAAATAATAGAATTACATCATAACCAGAAGAAAGATGCTCCGTCAGGTACTGCGGTTAAAACAGCGTTGATGATGTCAGAAGCTAACCCTGATTTTACAACCGGAAATTGTCCGGAAACTGAAACAATAAAAGGTTCAAGAGGCGGAACATCATATTCAAATATACATATACATTCTGTCAGAATGCCCGGATATATTGCATCTCAAGAGGTTCTTTTCGGAGCTTCCGGGCAAACATTCAAAATCCGCCACGATTCAATGAATAGAGAATGTTATATGCCGGGTGTATTGATGGCAGTAAAATATGTTATAAACAAACCTGAGTTTATATACGGATTAGAAAATATTATGGAAGGTTAGATAAGGAAAAAGAGAATGAGAAAACCAAGAATTGCAATATTGGGAGCTACAGGAGTTGTAGGCCGTGAAATTACAAAAATTACCGAAGAATTGGAAATAGAATACGAAAGTATAAAATTCTTATCCAGTGCCAAAAGTGCAGGGACAAAAATAATTTTTAAAGGAGATGAATACACGGTAGAAGAAGCTACACCGGATTCTTTTAATGGTATTGATATTGTAATGGCATCTGCAGGCGGTTCAACCAGCAAACTATTTGCTCCGGAAATTGTAAAACGTGGCGGTTTAATCATTGATAACTCAAGTGCGTTCAGAATGGACAAAGATGTTCCATTGGTAATTGCTTATGTAAATGATGAGGACTTGAGAAAGCATAAAGGTATTATTGCAAATCCTAACTGTTCTACATCTCAGTTGATGCTTGTCCTTCATCCGCTGCAAAAACATGCCAAAATAAACAGATTAATTGTATCAACATACCAAGCTGTAAGCGGAGCAGGGTTAGCAGCAATCAATGAATTAAAAGAAGATACTATTGCTAATCTAGAAGATAAACCTTTTGAAAACAAATGTTTCAAGAAACCGATTTCATTCAACGTTATACCTCAGATAGATGTATTCTGTGAAAACGGGTATACAAAAGAAGAAATGAAAGTTGTTAATGAAACAAAGAAAATATTACATTTGGCTGAAGATACACCGATTTCTTGTACTGCGGCAAGAGTTCCGGTATTTAACGGTCATTCGGAAGCTGTAGATATAGAATTTGATAAATCTATAACCCCTGATGAAGTAAGGGAAATATTAAAAGATTCATTTGGTGTTGTGGTGATTGATAACCCTGATAATTTTGAGTATCCGACAACACGTGATGCAAGCGGTAAAAATCCGGTTTATGTCGGAAGAATCAGAAAAAATCTTGCATTCAAAAATGGTATTTCTTTATGGTGTGTTGCAGATAATCTGAGAATCGGAGCTGCATTAAATACCGTAAGAATATGCAAAAAAGTGATAGAAATGGGATTATATGGAGGTAGATAAATGAATAGAGGAATTTCTCCCGTCGGTGTAAATTTTGGTGCAAATAAAAAACAAACAGCAAAAGTTGTTAAAAATTCAATTGATGCTTACTATGACAGAGAATTAAAAAATATAAGAAAACAAAAACTTGAAAAAGATGTTTTCCAAAAACTAGATCCGGATACAACAATGGAATCAGTTAAGAACAGAATCCAAATCGCAATTGAAAATATGCGAATCAAAAAGGATTAATCTTTTATTACTTTTTGTTAAAAATATGCTACCTTTATACGTTTATTTAGGGTAAAATACATGTGTATATTGGTTTTATACGTAACAAGAAGCAGAAGATGGGTCAGTTATTAAGCAGGAAAAACATATCAGAATTTGTAGCCAATTTGCATAAAGCAGGCAAAACAGTTGTTGCTACAAACGGTTGTTTTGATATTTTGCATGTCGGTCATGTAAGATATTTACAAAAATCAAAGAGTTTTGGAGATTATCTGATAGTTTTACTGAATTCGGATAAATCAGTCAAAGCGATAAAAGGTGATGACAGACCTGTTAATAACGAGTTAGATAGAGCTGAGGTATTATGTGCGCTAAATTGTGTGGATTTTGTTGTTTTATTTGACGAAACAAGTCCTGCAGAACTTCTTGATGAAATAAAATCTGATGTATACACTAAAGGGGCAGATTATACCATGGAAACTTTGCCTGAAAGAGATATAATGATTAAGAACGGAACAAAGGTTGAGTTTATAGAATTTGTTCAGGGAAAATCTACAACAAATATAATTAATAAAATAAATAATAAGGAGTAACCTATGAAATCTTTTACATTGGAACAAATTGCACAAATAACAGGCGGATTATTATCGAAAGCACAGGATGTTGTAATAACAAAAATTGCACCGCCGATGCTTGCAGATGAAAGTACGTTAGCACTTGCACTTGGTGAAGAAGAAATTGCAAATCTTTCTACATCAAAGGCTAAAGCTGCATTAGTTCCTTTGGGAGTAAATATTGACGGTTATTCTACAATAGAAGTTGAACGTCCGCGTTTGGCAATGATGAAACTTATTACATTATTCTATACAGAACCTGAAACAAATACGGGAGTTCATCCTACGGCGGTTGTTCATCCTGAGGCAAAATTGGGACAAAATGTTTCAATCGGACCAAATGCAGTGGTTGCAAAAGGTGCAGTAATTGGTGACAATACAACAGTTATGGCAAATTGTTATGTCGGGAATTATGCCAATATCGGCTCTGAATGTTTCTTCCATCCGGGAGTAAATATCGGCGATAGAGTTCAAGTAGGTAATAAAGTTATCCTTCATCACGGTGTTTCACTAGGTGCTGATGGGTTCAGTTTTGTTACGGAAAATCCTAACAATATTGAACAGGCTAGAAAAGATGGAGAAATCAAAGACAGCGACGCTGAACATGTTATATTCAAGATTAATTCAATCGGTTCTGTTGTAATCGGTAACAATGTTGAAATTGGAGCAAATACGGCAATAGACAGAGGAACAATCGAAAATACAACAATCGGCGATAATACAAAGATAGATGACCTTGTAATGATTGGTCACAACTGTAAAATCGGTAAAGGCTGCATGATTGTATCTCAAGTAGGTATTGCCGGCAGCTGTGTAATCGGCGACAGAGTTGTAATTGCAGGTCAAGCAGGTCTTGCAGACCATATTAAAATCGGCAGTGATTCTATTATTGCTGCAAAAGCTGGTATTACAAAGAGTTTCCCTGAAAAATCAATAGTTGTAGGTGCTCCGGCTGTTCCAAGAAAAGAATTTATTAAACAATTAAAGATTATGAAAGATGCGGGAGAATTAATTAATAAATTCAAGAAGTATGAACCGCTTTTAAATTCGTTTGAAGAACATCAATTGGATCCGGTGTAGTATGGTAACAACATTATTAAAAGAGGTTAGAATATCAGGCAACACTCTGATGAAAAATTACGAGTGTGAGGTTGTTGTAAAACCTTCGGAATCCGGCAAGATTCGCTTTTTCGTAGGCGGTGCGGATAAAGGTTTTGAGGCTTGTATTGATAATGTAGTAGCGACAGACCATTGTGTTGTTTTGGGCAGCAAAGACCAGAGGACGTTACTTGGCGGATATAAGTATCAGGTAATGTTATGCGAGCATTTTATGGCTGCCTGTGCAATCCTCGGAATAAACTCAATTGACGTGTATATTTCAAAAGCCGAGTTTCCGGTACTGGACGGAAGTTCAAAAGTTTGGGTCAATTTGTTTAAAGAAGCCGGAATTACAAAGAAAAAACAGCAGTTCTATACTGTAAGTGAACCTGTTTATTACCTGAACGGCAAAACAAGTTTGGTTGTTTTACCTGATAAGGAATTGACATTATCTTATGCGGTTAATTACAATCATCCGGATTTAATTCGCCAATGGGTTCCGTTTGATGTAAAAAATATTGATGAAATTGTAGAAGCACGTACTTTTGGATTTTATCGTGATTTGAAGAAATTCCAATTATTGGGATTTGCCAGAGGTGTAAATATTGATAATACACTTGGATTGATGGATGACGGTACATATTCATCAGCGTTGAGAAGTGATAAGGAACCTATAAAACACAAGATTCTTGATTTATTTGGTGATTTTTATTTAACCGGTGTATCAATATTGGATATGAAAGCCCAGATTTTAGTAAAAGAGGCGGGGCATACAGTGCATATAAAAGTTGCAAAAGAATTGAAAAATAAATTAATAAAGATATAAAAGGAGAGAAATAATGGTAGAAGCTACTCAAGAAGAGAAGAAGTTAAGTTTTGATATAATGGAAATAATGGATATGATTCCTCACAGATATCCGTTTTTACTGGTTGATAAAATAACAGAGTGTGTTCCGGGTAAATATGCAAAAGGTTATAAGAATCTTTCAATGAATGAAGAATTTTTCCAGGGACATTTCCCGGGAAATCCAGTAATGCCTGGTGTTCTTCAAATAGAAGCGATGGCACAATGTTCAGCACCTATACTTTATACATTAGATGAATACAAAGATAAATTAACATTATTTGCAGGGGTTGATAACGTAAGATTCAAAGGTATTGTCCGCCCTGGAGACAGATTGGATATGGAAATAGAATTGACAAAATTAAAAGGTCCTATCTGTAAGTCACATGCCAGAGGATATGTTGACGGCAAACTTGTTGTTGAAGCTGATATGACATTAGCGATGAAATAGAAAATAAATTTTCCATAAAAAAAAGAACCACTTTTAAAGAGGTTCTTTTTTTTATTATAAGAAATTTATGCAGGGTTTATGCACCCCTGCCCCCCCCGTAGTCACATTTAAATTTTGTCTCCGGCGTGTCTTCCAATGATGGTACTTGGCGGGAGGTGTTCAAGAAATCAAACTATGTTATTCTTCCTCCCTTTTGAGAGAGGATAAGAGGTGGGTGCCGTTTATTAATAATATATAACCAATACCCATCCCAGC
>CALUXY010000047.1 GCA_944324855.1 Candidatus Gastranaerophilales bacterium
ATTCACTATTCAACCCAGATTGAAGGCAACAGACTTTCCAGAGAAGAAGTTTTTGAGGTCATTAAGAAAAATAAGGTTATTTCTAATACAGGAAGAATACGTGATGAGAAGGAAATCAGAGGCTACTATGCAGCCCTTGATTACATTGAAAAACTTGCGAAGAGTAAATCGCCTATAACAGAGGATAATATTAAACTTATCCATGCCTATGTAACTGGAAGTGGAAGTGCAAAAGTAAAACCTAATGAATATAGAGAAGGGCAGAATGTAATTACAGATTCATTATCGGGTAATATCGTCTATATGCCACCTGAAGCAAATGACGTACCGAAATTAATGAAAGAGTTTGTTAAATGGATTAACAATACCAATGATATTCCTGCTCCGATAAAAGCAGGGATTATTCACTACCAGTTTGTAACAATACACCCTTATTTTGACGGTAATGGAAGAACGGCAAGACTTTTAACAACCCTTGCTCTGCATAAAGAAGGATATGACCTCAAGGGTATTTATTCACTTGAAGAATACTATGCAAAGGATTTGCAGGGGTATTATGACGCAATAACTATCGGCAATTCCCATAACTACTATATGGGACGTGCTGAAGCTGATATTACAAAGTGGGTAGAATACTTTATTGAGGGAATGGCAGTTGCATTTAAATCAGTCTATAAAAAGGCTAAAGACAATGAAAGTTCTAAGGATGAAGTTAAAGTATTAAGAGAACTTGACTCTAAGCAGCGTCAAATACTTAATCTGTTTGAGACCCAAAAGTATGTTACGGCAAAAGAAATTGCCGATTTCTTCAAATTTGCACCACGTACTGCAAGACTACTTGCTTCCGAGTGGACAGAAGCAGGGTTTATTATTGCAGAAGGTGCGGGAAAAAAGCGAAAATACAGATTAAATGACAAATATGAGGCAATTTTGTAATTAAATAATTTATTAAATAGCAGATTTTATCTGTATCTTTGGTATTAAGATTGTTCATATATTTTTGAACTAAAAGTTCGAACCTGTGAGCATTGTTTCCGCCATTAAAACAACGATTTACTTAGTAATCATAATAATAAACACCGGTATAACCAAAATGTCTTAGTTTTTCGCTTTCAAACAGTCCCATATTTCGCCTTCTTATTTCTTCCTGCTGTTCAAATTGATGCTGCCTGTTTTGCATGACTTTGTTTTGATATGCTTGCTGCCTATCGTAGTATCGCTGCCTTTGCTGCTGAAATAACTCCATCTGAGAATTATAATCAGCAAAAACCGGACTTGCAATTAATAAAACTAATAGTACCAATATTTTTTTCATATTATATACCTACTATTTTATTGTGAAGGTTACATTAACTACAGCATTAATCTTTTTATCTTTTGCATTTGTATTATAAATACCATAATCAGATACATCTGTAGAATTTTTGGCAACGATTTGGAATACTCCCATTTTAGCGGATGTCATAGCTCCAATGTGCCCGCCTGTACTTTCAACCATACTTTTGGCTCTTTGTTTCGCATCTTTTGTTGCCAATGCAAGCATTTCCACCTTCAAATTATCAAGATTAGAAACATAATATTCTATTGCATTAGAAGACAAAATAACGTTTTTTTCTATCAAGCTGCCGGCATTTTGAGACAGATTAGTTATTGCATCAACATTAGAAGATGATACTTCCACATTCTGAGAAATATTATAACCGTCTATGTCGTTTGATTCATAGCCATTGGATAGTTTTTTATATAAAGGAAACGAAGATACAGGTGCAAATTTAATATCTTCTTCTTTCATTCCGCAGGATAGCAGATATTCTTTCACGGCTTTTTTATTAGATTCTATTTGAGCGTATCCGGATTTTAAATCTTTACATCTGACAGAATAGTATCCTTTCCAAACGGCAACATCTGATACAATATCTTTAGATGCGGAGCCTGTAACTGTAATAGTATGATTTTGCAGTTTTTGGTATGCAACAACCGCATGCGAAAATATAAAGGTTGATAATATTGCACCAAACGCGATTATTAAGCCTAACAATATAATTTGATAATCTTTTATTTCTCTTATATCTTTCACTACACACCTCTTATACTTAGTAATATATTAATTATAAACGATTTTGGCATTATTTCAAATAAATAATTGTCATTACAAAGTATCAGGCAAAATATTTACATTTAATATATCAAAATTATCAAGCAGTTTTTTCATAGAATAAACAATTATTCTGTTTGTATCATGTGGGTCGACAAGATAAACTTTTTTCCCGTCAATTTTGGATATAAAGTATGCATGTCTGTCTATTACTGTAGAATCATCTTTTTTAAATGAAACTGTATATACTCGTTTATTATCATTATTACTATTTATACATTCTAATTCTTTTTTGATTTCTTTTTTCTCATCTTTAGTGAGAGCTACTATATTTCCTTCTTCGTCATACTTATAATTATTAATTTCTTGATATTCTCCGCCGACCATAGCTTTTATTGCACGTCCGGGACTTCCGCCTTCTTTAATTGAACCGATGCGATTATCAATCGTTTTAATTTCAGGTTTTTTGACTGTACCGGAGTGAGAATTTTTTATATAATTTGCAATATTAAATACATTGCCATTGATAGAGTCAAGCTCAGGTTTTTCTATTTTTTTAGGCTCAGAATTTAGTATATATTGTTTCATATTACTAATTGTTTCTTCATTTAAGTAATCTATTGAGCCGTAGAATAAATATTTTTCTCTGTCAGGAGAATCCGAATTTCTGTAGTAATTCATTACATTATCCCATTCTTCTTGACTCATATTTACGGAAAGAGTAGAAATGTCAGGTTTTTGAATAATATTTGGTGTTGATGATTTTACATATTCTTTTAGGTGTTTGAGATACTCAGATTTTTTATTATTTATGTATCTGTCATATTCTGCAAATGCAATTTCAATTGCTATTGCATCAGGGTCGGAACTTGAATATCTTCTATTATCTTGTTTATCATAAGGATTAAGGTTATTATTATTCACAATCTGTGTCCGCCGTTGTATTTGTTTTCTTATTGATTCTTTATTAATCGTGTATTCCAAAGGTTCTTCGTTTAATCCATAGAAGGTAACAACAGCATTTCCCGACATATCGGTCTTGACAATTTGTTTAAATAATTCCGGTGCAACTTTGGAAATCCCGTATCCTGCAGCTAATGCCCAGCAAGATCCATAACGCCCTTGTTTATTATTAATATTGCCATCCACTATTCCGAGCATATTATAAAGTTTTTCTTTTTCTCCGGAACTTAATGTTTGCGAATTTTTTATCTCTTCAAAAGAAATATTACTATCATTATTTGAGTCTGCTTTTTTAAGAAGTTCTAAAGAATTACTGATATTATATTTGAATAGAGAGTCTTTAGAAAACGGTAACCTATTTTCTTTTTCATACCCCATTAAAACTGCAATATCAAAAAGAGTATCATCTTTTGCATTAGAACTGTTTACGTAGTTTTTTAATTCGTCAAAACTGATTTTCCCGTCTTTATTTGTATCAATCAGATTTTTTTCAGAATCTTCAATATATAGGTCAAAAATATTTTGTTCAGTATCTTTCACCGGTTTATTTTTTGGCTCTATCGGAAGAAACTCTGACTCCACAGCTTTATTATTGGAATTATTTACGTTATGAAATTTCATCAGCTTAAATATTTCTACTCTCTACTATATATAGTAAAAAAATATTTAAGCACTGAATTTCAGCTTAGAAAAATATTTTACAATACTTTATATTATAAATTCATGGACTGAACCCGAACCCCGTCCAAACGAGATAAATCCCGTGAAAGTTCTGATGTTATTGAATCATCGACTATTTCAAGCAAAATAATTCCCCAGTTCGCACAGACATAACTGCAGGTTGAATGTAAGCCGATTCGTGTTTTGATTGAGCAGCCGAATTTTGAAATTATATTCTGGAACTCGTTTGAATGTTCCATTCTGTTAGATAATTTTACACCGATTATTGTTGTCATAAGGGTAAATTAAACGATTTTTTTATAAATTACAATTAAACAGTTGGATAAATATTTATACCGTCTTTATACATTTTATTTCTGTTTTCTTTTATCTTATGAATAGTTTCGGGGTAATTTTCTTTAATTAGATTCCCTATATTGGAGTATAGTTTTAACAGAGATTTTTGAATGTTTTCAGAATTCATTTTAACCATATCGCAAGCCATTTCTTCACTTGATAAAGCAAGTCTTGTCATATCTCTAAACCCTGAAGATGCAAGTTTTTTTGCTAATTCGTTATCATCAGCTGTCATAAACAACGCCTGGGCTAGCACTAACGGCATGTGAGAAACCAGAGCCGCAGCTTCATCATGTTCTTTTGGTGTTGTTACAACCATTTTGGCTCCCAAATCAGTGATAATTTTCTTTAAAATCTCAGGAATAATACCGTCAACAGGTGTGACAACCCATTTTGCGCCGTTGAATAATCCGTCAAAAGAATTTTCAAAACCGGAAAATTCCGTTCCTGCCATCGGGTGAGAAGGTACAAAATTGTATTTATATTTCTCATTACATACAAATTCTTTTAAACTGGAAACATCCGAAACAACCGTATCTTCCGATAAATACTGTTCAACATTTCGCAAATCGTCAAGAACCTTATTCATCGGAGAACATACAAATACTAAATCACAGCCGGATAGTTTATTTCTGTCAGAATAAATACTATCGTATTTACCGCCTTGAGAAGATGAGATTCCGGTAACGTCATAATTCAATGCGTTTAATGATTTAAATATAGAGCCGCCGATAAGCCCTAACCCTAAAACCCCTATTTTCATAATAAATCCTTATGAGTAAAATGTTTTTCACCGTTTACGTATTCTATAACAGTATCACCGGATCCTCTTAGTTTGTATTTATATATAACAAGTCCGTCCATACCTACAGGGCCTCTTGCGTGTGTTTTGTTTGTAGAAATTCCGACTTCTGCTCCAAAACCATATCTGAAACCGTCCGCAAACCTTGTTGATGCATTATGATAAACCCCTGCAGAATCAACCATATCCATAAAATGTTCAGCATTTTCTTTATTGGATGTAATAATAGATTCAGTATGACCGGAGCCATATTCATTAATATGATCTATTGCCTCATCCACTGATGATACATATTTATATGCAAGGATTTTATCCGAATACTCTTTATGCCAGCTTTCAGGATTAGAAACTAATTTTATTCCGGCATGTTCAAGTCCTGATAACAACTCTTTTGATTTTGTAAACTTATCACTGATAAGAAGTGTTTCAACAGAATTGCAGGCACTCGGATACTGGGTTTTAGCATCTATTATAATTTTTTTTGCCATATCTAAATCTGCTGATTCATCGACAAAAATATGACAAATCCCGTCTGCATGACCGAGTACGGGGATTTTTGTGTTTGATTTTATAAACTGTACCAAAGAATTCCCGCCTCTTGGAATAATTAAATCAATGTAATTATCAGCCTCAAGCATTTCTTTAACATCATCTCTTGAAAATACCTGATTGAGCATGTTTTTAGGAAAATCTTCAACGGTATCCAGTGCGGAATTAATTATTCCGAGTATCGCTTTGTTTGTATTAATTGATTCTTTTCCGCCTTTTAAAATAACTGCATTTGAAGATTTTATTGCAAGAGCGGAAATTTGTGAAATCACATCAGGTCTTGCTTCAAAAATTATCCCAAGAACTCCAATAGGACAAGATACTTTTGTAAGTATTAGGCCGTCATCCAATTCTCTTTCTAAGAGTTTTTTATTAACAGGGTCAGGAAGTTTTGATATATCAATCAATCCTTGAATCATATCACGCATTTTGTTTTCATCAAGTTTCAAGCGGTTATAAATTGATTGAGAGATTTCTCCGGAGTCTAATAATGATTTTGCTTCCTGCATATCTTTGTTATTTGCTTCAAAAACTTCTGATTTCCCTTTTTCAAGAAATTCTGCAATTGTTTTTAATGCTTTATTTTTAATATCGTTAGATAATTTTTGTGCCTTAATAGACGCTTTTTTAGCGTTCTTTGCAATCTCTAAAAACTCTTTATTCAAAATACACCTCTAAAGAATAGTTATGTTATCTCTTGTTATAATTGCATCGTAATTTTTAAATCCTAAAACTTTCAGGATTTCATTTGAGTGATTTCCGATTATACGTCTGCAATCGTCTGAATTATAGTTTACAATTCCTCTGGCAAATTCAACATCATCCTCATCATGGATAGATATAACTTCACCACGTTTAAAATCGTTTACAACACCAATTACACCTATCGGCAGCAAGCTTGATTCTTTATTTAATATTGCATCTTTAGCACCCTTGTTAACAACAAGCTTACCTATAATATTAGTTGCATAACCAATCCAGCGTTTCTTTTCAGATAAGTTTTCGTTATTTGGAACAAACATTGTTCCGATATCTTTGTAATTAAATATTTCATTTATTACATAAGGTATTTTGCCGTTTGCAATTAATGCCCTTCCGCCAAAACGTGTAACAAGTCTTGCAGCTTCAAGTTTAGTACGCATACCGCCTCTGCCGCCTTCTGATGCATCTGTACCTAAAGCTCGTATCTCATCTGTTACGCCAACAACTTCTCGTATCATTTTTGCATCAGGATTTGTTTTAGGATTGGAATCATATAAACCATCAACATCAGATAGTATTAATAACAAATCTGCATCAAGTTCACTTGCAACAAGTGCCGAAAGTTTATCATTATCCGCAAAACAAACCTGCATAGTATTAAATGCATCATCAAAATCTATAACAGATACAGTGTCATTCTGATTTATAATCGGCACTGCTTTCATTTCTAAAAGCCTGTTTAATGTAGTTCTAAGACTTAAATATTTTTTTCTTTGAGAAAAATCATCTTCTGTTAAAAGAATTTGTGCCGCAACAACGTTATATGTATCGAAACCTTCTTCGTACAAAGACATTAAACGACTCTGTCCGATAGCAGCACAGGCTTGTTTTAGGGCAACACCATCGGTATTTGAAAGCCCGATTTTTTTCTTGCCCAAACCTACGGCGCCTGATGTAACCAAAATTACTTCTTTGCCTGCTTTTACCAGTTTTGAAATATCTTCGATATACGAATAAATTCTCGGTAATGCAACATCTCCGTCTTCGTTTCTTAAAACATTTGTCCCAAGTTTTATAACAATTCTTTTAACATTTAAAAATTCTTTTCTGTCCATAAGATAATTTTACTATAAAGATAAAAAAATTAACAAAGAAAAATTCATCAGGCAGCAACTGTTTATACTAAAAAGCTCAGGTAAGTACCTGAGCTTTTACTTATTAATTAATGATTTATTAATCAACATATAACGGTGCTAATTTCTTTTCTTGTTGAGGAATAACACCTTCTTCAATTGGAAGATATACTCTGTAATCAATTACAGGGAAACAATTATCAATACTTTCAATTTGTTTCAATTCTTCGTCATTGATGTTTCCTGATTCAATCATATCGCATATTCTTTCAAATCTGTCAACGTGTTCTCTGAATCTATCTGTAGCATAATCTTTTGCCTGCCATGTTGTAATCAGGAACGGCCAATCTGAACTTTGAAGAAGTAAGTTTTCTCTTGCCATTTGGTTTAATGCTCTGTGCAAAAGTTTATCCTCAGGAATAGTTTCATAACGAGAGGCTATTTCCGTTACACGTTTTTCACAAGAGTGAATAATCGGCCACATCCATTCTGTTAAGTGGTTTTGCCATACATAGAAGTGTCCGCCTTGTCCCCAAGAACTTTCAGGGATTTGGATAGCTTCTGACGGCGGATATTTTTCGATGTATTCACCGGCAGTTAATCTTTCAACTTCCGGAAGATATGTGTTGAATTTCTTAATAACTTGTTTAATAAATTCAACACCTTCAAACCACCAGTGTCCGAATAACTCTGTATCGAATGATACCATTACAAGACCTTCTTTACCATTGTGAGCTTTTTTGTAATCGTTTAACAAGTGGTAAATTAATGTTGTATAGTGATCAGAGTTTTCATTAACTTTGTTTAATGCTAATACCGGATCATAAAGCATTTTGTCACCTAAATCTGTTGTAGGTGAAGTTATTCTCCAGTAGTGCATACCTGATTTATCATCTTTTTTGTGGAATTCTCTGAAACATCCGTCACCAGGATATCCGTCTGCTGCAGACCATACTTGATAACCTGCTCTGTCGTTTCTACCCATTACTGCAACTTGTGCATCAGGCAGCCAGTATGCAGAATATGTATCATATCCTGTAGCTTCTCTTTCCGGTAACGGAATGTATTCAATATTTCCGTAAACCCCGATTACACGACGGTTTCCGATAGAATTACCGCCTTCTATTACGTGAGATTCAGTAAAGAAGTATTTGATACCGTTATTTTGAAGTGTAACTTCAATTGCCGGTCTCCAGTGCTTTTTACCGTCTTTGCCAACGTATTCATAACCTTGTCTGTATGCACATTCAGGCAGCCAGCATCCTGTTGCTTTTTTACCGAATAATCTTTTTGTTGTATCAGAACCGACTTTGAATTGAGCGTTCAAGTTGTTATCAGTTGCCAATAATGGAGAAAATCCGTGTGTCGCACCTGATGTTGTAATTTCAATACAACCTAAATCCTGATATTTTTTGAAGTATTTAATTAAATTCTTTTCGTATTTATTTACAAAATCATCTCTTAATTTGTTCCACAAATCGAAATAGTATTTTGCCAAATATTTTAAGTGTTGAGAATGTGCAACTTTTGGATCTGGATATCTTTCCAAATCCTTGCTTACAGCTGCAATTCTTGAATCAATGTATTCAACAAAACCGTTTTGTAAGTGTTCATCGTTTAATTGTTCTGCAAGAATCGGAGTTATGCCAACGGTTAATTTTGCTTTAACACCTTCATCGTACAATTCAGAAATAGCGTTTAATAAAGGAACGTATGTTTCTGCCATACATTCATAGAGGTTTTCTTCCCCAAAAGGCCACATACCGGCTTTTCTATAGTACGGTAAGTGACTGTGTAACATAAATACAAATTGACCTACTGACATATTGTTTTTGCCTCCGTTTATTTAATGATTGCAGTAATATATTTTCACAATCTGACATGGTATTATATAGCATAAACGGGCATAAAATATAATACCTTAGAGTTAATCCTGCTGAATAATTGTTACAATAATTAATAAATCTTTTTTCTATAAATTGTTATATATTGTAGAATTTAACAATATTTCACAGGTATTTATAATAGATATATTAATTAAAATTTAGTCTATTTGTATGAGAGATATAAATTTATAAATCGCTAACTTTTCTCCAAATATTACAATATTTATTTTTTCGTTGGACTTCTTCCGTAAAACCTGATTCCTTTAACACTTCGGATAATAATTCCATATTACTGCCTTGTTTATCTTCATGTTCACCAAGAATAAAAAGTCCGTCCTTTTTTAATATTTTATTTGTTTGTTTGGCAATATTTGAAAGTGTAGGTCTTAATATAGATTCCGGTATTGGAGTTCTTTCACCTTGTTCTAAATCTTCGTTCATAATATGATAGAAAGCATTTCTAAATGATAGGATATGAGCTTTACCGTTTGGTATGAATGTATCCATCTGTTCAATATTTCCAACCATAAATTTACAATTAAGTTTTTCCGGTTGTTTTACTTTATAAGTTCTTGATTTAATTTCTATATCAGGATATCTACCCATTTTTTCAAGCAAATAATTCCTGAATTTATCAAGAAAACTAACCTTTTGTTTTGGCGTTTCAATTTCTTCAAACATTTTGTTAAAAAGATGTTGGTATTTTTTTTCCTGTTTAGTAAGTTTATCGGTAAAGCCTAAATAACTGTCTCTGTATGCTGCTATACCCATTTCTTTTGCATAATTTTCGTTTTTTTTATCTTTAGGGATGGAAATTTGATAAATATTTCTATTTGCCTGTTTTATTGCACTTTCTCCCGCATCAAAACCAAGAATTTCAGCTTTTTTACCGTTCATCAGCATTTTAAACGATAATGCTTCTTCACCGCTTGAACATGCACCGACAATAATACGTAACTTTGAAGCATCTGCAAATTTGTTTTTTGCATATTCTACGGCATAGTCAAGTGTTTTAGGTTCTCTGAAAAAGGCCGTTTCCTGTATTAAAGTCAAATTCTTTTTGCCGGATTTTATAATCTCATGACCTACACGTCCTTTAAACTGTACAGTATCATTTTGAACCGGTATTGTTCCTGTATACATATTTTGTTTTGCAGGTAATGCATATTTATTATATGTTTGGTTGATAGTTAGCATACTTTTATTAAACCGTCTAAAAATAATTTTTGCTATCTAAATTTCCCCTTATGTGATATAATTTTGGTATTCAATAATCAAAGAGGAAAGATTTTATGCTACAAGAAGCCACCCGTGCAATTAATTCTGCTTTTAATAATAGTTTTGTAAAAAAATTGTCGCTTTATCTTCACGATTGTGTACGAGAAGAAGTAAAGAGTTCAACTTTTCGTAACCTAAAATCAGATAAAGATAACAAATGGATATTTCTAAAAGAAGAAGATAAACTTTTTACTACCGGAATTGAATACCAAAAGTTTGACGGCAGTGACCCAAAACTTACGGAACTTATGATTCAGAGTGAATTAAATCAAAAAGAAAAGTATTTAATTTACGGGTATTTGTTTCTCGTGGGCGGAAATTCAAAAAGCCGTAAAAAAAATGAGTTTTTGACTCCGCTTTTGTATATGCCTTGTAAGCTTGAGAGAAACGGTATAAATATCAATTGTATGCTGACTGATGAGTTTCTTTCTCTTAATACGGGTGCTTTAACATCTTTAATGCAAAAAAACGATGATGAAGAAGAAATGGAACAATTAATAGAGGGGCTGTTAGAAGTTGTACCATCTCTTCCTATTACACAGGAAAAACTTGATATATTTATAACAACATTAAAATCAATCATACCGGATGTTGAAGTCAAATTTGATAACACTGCAGAAATTGAAGAAGACAATATTTCTAAAGATTCTTCATCAAAATCAGATGATGATACTGATGATATTCAAGAGGAAGAAGAAACAACCGTTACAAAATCTTCAGGCAAGATTGATAAAATTACATTAACAAATCAATGTGCAATAATTTTAACAAAGCGTCCGTCCGTTACTGCAGGAGTTTTGCACGAATTAACGCAAATATCGGAAAAACCGAGCGGTGTTTATAGAGAAACTGTTCTTAATTTAATTAATGAAGAATATATTCAGGCAAAATCGGTTGATGTTCCGAAAAAAAATAAATCTGATTTTTATCCTATTACACCTTTGGCATTAAGTGATTCACAGTTAAGTGTTATTGAAAACCTTGAAAATAATCAATTAATTTCCGTATATGGTCCTCCCGGAACAGGTAAATCGCAAACGATTGTAAACCTTGTCGCACACTTAATTGCAAACGGGAAAACAGTTCTTGTTGCATCTCGTATGGACAAAGCCGTTGATGTCGTTGCAGACAGGTTAAATGAACTTGGAGCACCTTATCTTGCTTTAAGAGCTGGCAGGATTAATTATCAGAAACAATTGAGTTTCCAGCTTCAGGATTTACTTTCTAATAAAGTTGATTTAAACGAAGGAAATGAGGATAGCATTATTGTTGACGTTTCAGACATGAAGAAACTTCTCAATTCTGTTAATGAAACTGAATCAAAGGCTGAAACACTTATAAAAAAAGAAAAAGAGTGGTCAGATTTAGGCGTTCAAATAAATGACAAGAAAAAAGAAATAGGAACTCCTAAATTTATTAATGTTTCCTTAAATAAAGATGAAGTAAAAGATTTAAATGATGTTATAGAATCGTTGTTAAAAAATATCGAAAAAAGCGGTTTTTTAGCTGCATTAAATAATTATACTTCAGTAAACAAAATTAAAAAGATTCTTAAAATAGATGATTTCTTTGTGTCAAAAGATAATTTAAACAGGCTGAAAGATGAACTTGAATATGCATCATTGGTTTGCGATGCCAAAAATGTGGAAAAAGATATTCAAGATACCGGAAATATGCATGTAATAATTGAACAAATGCGGACCTTAAAGAAAAAACAGCGAAAACTTGTAACAGATATTCTTTGCAACAAAAGACGCGGAGCGTTGCGCGGATTGATGAAAGACCAAGTTAAGCGTCAGAGATTATTCATTCATTCAAAATCCTTGATTGAACGTAAAAAAAGCCTTCAAAACAGATTACTTGAGGCAGAAGACTTTAGACCTTTACTGGAAGCTTTCCCTTGCTGGTGTGTTACAACTTATGCAGTATCAGGTTCACTTCCCCTAAAACCGGGATTGTTTGATGTAGCAATTATAGACGAAGCTTCACAATGTGATATTGCAAGTTGTTTCCCTATTTTATACAGGGCTAAAAAAGCTGTTATTGTCGGTGATGATAAACAATTGCCGCATCTTTCTTTCTTAGAAAAAGCAAAAGAGCAATCATTTATGAGTAAATACGAAATTGCCGACAGATACCAGCTGATGTGGAGATTCCGTACGAATTCAATGTTTGATATTGCGAATTATTATTCAACAGCATCTGTTCTTCTTGATGAACATTTCAGAAGTTTACCGCCGATTATTGATTTTTCTAACAAAGAATTTTACGGCGGCAGAATACGAATAATGAAACAAAATACTTCTGATTTCAAAGCTTTGAAATTAATAGAAGTTCCTGATGGTAAAGTCGATTTTGATGCAACAAGAAATTTGCCCGAAATAGAAGCAGTGGTAAAATGTTTACACGAGTTGATTGTAGATTCTGAACGTAAAGATCCGGAACATCCTATAACAATTGGCATTGTTTCACCATTCAGGGCGCAGGTTGAGCAGTTAAAAGTTTCTGTTGCGAAGGTTTTATCTGATTTTATGATTAATAAACATCAGATAGAAATCGGTACTGCTCATACATTTCAGGGTGATGAAAAAGATATTATACTAGCATCCTGGGCAGTTGCTAATAACAGTTTTCCTCAAAGCTTAACCTTCCTGCAAAAACCAAACTTGTTTAACGTTGCAATTACACGTGCAAAGAAACAAATGATTAATTTTGTCTCCCGTGATACAACGGAACTTCCGGAAGGAATGTTTAGAGATTATATTTCTTATATTAAAGAGTACGAACGAAACTTTGAATTACATAAAAATCCTGAGTTTGATGAAAATGTTTATAAAAACTCATTTGAAAAAGAAGTTGCATCTTATTTACGTGATGCAGGTTATCATGTAAATGCCGGAGTTGAAATCGGTGGTGTCAATGCGGATTTAGTTGTTAATAACAAATTTGTTATAGAATGCGACGGTCTTGAAGATAATATTAAATCAAATATTTCTAATATGAAAAAACAGGCAATTATTGAACGCTGCGGACTTTTAGTATGCAGATTTTCATTAAGAGAATGGAAAATGTCTAAAGATGCTTGTTTAAACAGAATGATTAATTATTTGTAAATATTTGTAACAATAAACTGCTATTATGCCCTTTTTCATTAAAGTTTTAATGAAATATTGCCGTTACATTTAAATGTAATTAGGGGTATATAAAATTATGGCAGATATGTTTAACTTTAATACAGGTGATTCAAGTAGTGCAGGGTATAACTCACAATATCAAAGACCTGCTGTTGATGCTCAATCTGTTCAAAACGTAGAATATCAACATAATTGGTACAGAACTCCGCGTCCTTTCGGATTAAACGTTAGAGTTCCGGAAACTCCTGCTTTTATCGGTGAAAATACAAGTGCTTTAATCAAAAAAACAGCAAAAGAATTATTCTTGGCTCCTGTTAAAGAAATCGCTAATTTCTTTGAAAAATATGAAAAAGTATTCAACGGTGAAATTGCAAACGAATTAAAAAGCTTGTATGTTCAAAGATTTAATACTGCATCTATTCTTCAAAGTGAAGATGAAGAAGTATTTGGATCATCTCGTCCTAGTTTCATGATGGATATGTAGTGGTAATTTTTATATAGTATGTACCTGTTTAGGTAAACTTTAAAATAAGAGGTGAATGATTTATGGAATATCTGTTAATACCATTCTTTCGCAATTCAATAACCTGCTTTTCGATAAATGGTATTGTCCTGCGGGTTGAATATTTGGGACC